>DNIF01000230.1 GCA_003485715.1 Gammaproteobacteria bacterium | reverse complement strand
GACGGCGATGGAACGCCGTGCCGAGCATCAGGCCATGCGGGAGGGGCGGGCCTATGAGCCAGTAACGATGGTGGGCCAGCACAACGCCGGCGTCATCGAGCAACGGGGCCTGCGCCAGTATATAGAGCGGGGGACCGAGTGGCTGCGCGATGCAGGGCAGCGGATATCGGGCAGGCTGCATGCGTTCGCGGCCACCTTGAGCGGCGCGGTCGATCGCGATCGGCGCGATGCAGCCGAGGCGCAGCGTCAGGAGCGGCTTGTCGCCGAGCGCACCCGTGAGCAGGCACAGGAACGCCAGCAGGTGCAGGACCGTGAGAAAGTGGCGGAGAAGTTCAGGACCATTGCCGGGAAGCGCGAGGCGGGCGGCCATGGCTATGGCGACCATAATAGCGACTGGAAGGCGACCCCGGAGGCGCTCCGCAAGGCGGTGGATGCCTATAACGGAGCGAACCAGCACACCAAGGATCTCTACATCGAGCGGATCCAGCGCGAACCCCAGATGGCGCGCGCGGTGGGCCAGTTGCTCCATGAGCGCGAGCTGGTCCTGCAACGTGATCGTGGCATGAGCCGATGAGGATGACGGAAAACCCTGAAATCGGGGTTTTCGTGCATATTCCCAATCCGGCAGGGTTTTTCGTGCAGCCAGATCGCGGCGGCGGCGCGGTCGTGAGTGTGCCGGTCAGCCATGCGCGGATTCATGTGTTTGTCGTCAGGCAGAAGCTGACGGTCAGCCGTCGACCATTTTTAGACGCTCTGAAGGCAGCAAGCGCGATCCGATAGCTGACGTGACAGTTCCAGATAAAGACGCTATCGGGATCATGCCGAGAATAGAGTAGCAGGGTGGTGTCTCCTGCGCCCGCAAATCGCGGGTTCTTCCCTGCCACGGCGTCAACCTGACCCTGTCGGGAGGACGCCTTGTGATAACAGGGCCGTGCCTTCCGACGAGAAACCGGAGCGCACATGAATTACGTTCTTCTCGCGGTAGCGATCATATCCGAAGTGATCGGAACCACGTTCATGAAACAAAGCGAAGGCTTTACGAAGCTGGTCCCCAGCTTGCTTACTGCACTTGCATATGTAGTCGCGTTTTATTGCCTATCGCTAACTTTGAAAACTATCCCAACTGGCGTTGCCTACGCCATTTGGTCGGGCTGCGGTATTGTGCTGATCGCAGCAGTAGCATGGATAATTCAGGGCCAGAAGCTCGACGTTCCAGCAATGGCTGGAATGGGATTGATCGTTGCCGGTGTCATCGTAATGAACGCGTTTTCAAAGACCGCTGCACACTAAACCAGAAAGCGGATCGTCTGTTTCATATGGTAAATCGCTGGAACCGGACGTTCCGCTTTCCACCCATCCAAGCCATCTTCTGTCACCGGAAACCAGGTGAATTGCGACGGGTTCCATTAAGGATCAGCGCCCTTCATCTCTTGCGCGGACGATGGCGCTAAATTCGGAAATTGCCTGCTGCACGTTGCCGTCATCGCACACGTTAAGCGAGTGGTGGACTGAAACGGCCTGATCGGTTCGCATTTCCAGCCAAGTAATCCGGGCTGTGTTCGGCGCGGGATGGGTCTGCTCTAGCGCGATCTGTTCACTATATCCCGCGATCACATCGTTGATGGCCTCCAGCGCGACCTCATAGCCAATGGCCTGCTTTTGGGACCATAAAGGGCCGGTTGGAGCATCCATGGTTTATTCCTCGCCGCTAGGGCTGTCGCCCTGGCGGCTGAACAGGCGCGACCAGAAACCGCGCTGTGGAATAGGTTGAGGGGCCGCGCGCTGATCGGTCAGGGCAAGCCGTTGCGCCTGTTCTCGCCAAGCGTTCCGTTCTTCACGTAGTTCCGCAACCTGCTCACGCAACATCCTGTTTTCAGCCTGTAAACCGGGGGTGTCACTACCTGTTATATCGGGCTGTAAAGGTTGCTGCACCTCATTTACAGGGGGCCATACGCGGAACAGTTCGACAGGCTCAATACGCCACTCGCCATTATCTGACTTTTGGCCGGAAACGCGTCCTGTCTTGATTGCTTTCATGAGCGTTTGGCGGGTGACACCGACCTTTTCCGACGCTTCTCTTAGGGTGATACCCATAGTGTCACTCGCTGTTAAGTTTGCCTGTATGGTATCTATATATCGGTTGCATCGTCATCGGGCGATGTATCGGATGCACGGAGCTTGTTACCTAGGCCAGTAACTAGCTGGGAGAATTCCTCCTGCATCGCTGGGTCAGGTTCCGGCTGTTGGGTGGCAGGCAAGTCTGGTTCCATTCCCGGTAGTGATGGTTCAGACGGGGGAGGAAGGCCGGGACCGCTTGGCAACTGGCGCTCCCCCGGAAACAGGTTAGGCAGGCGATGGAGCGCCGGTTGCGCGCCTAGCTCTTCACGATCCGGTTGTTCATCGTCTGCGATCAACACAGCCGCCGAAAATAGGCTGTAGCGGATGCCATCACGCTTGCCGGTCCATGCCACCCGGTCATTGATGACGTAGGCGCAGGCTGTCCCGGTTGGACCGATCTGGCGGACTTCGATCCACCCCTGTTCGCGGAGTATGGACAAAGCCCGCTTGAGGGTCGGGAGTGAGCAATGCGCTGCCTTTGCCAATGTCGTTTGGCTGGCCACAATGGCATTATGCCGTCCCATTTGAGCTACCAGCACATGAAGCACCGATGAAGCACGGGGATTGGCGATAGCCAGTTGCGCCCATCTCTCATGAGCAGCGCGATCAGTCTGCACCCATGTACCGCCCGGCGGGGTAGTCAAACCTAGTTGCTTTGACTTTTGCGACATTGGCACTCCCTAGTCCCACAGGCAGATAAATTTTGTCAGTCGTGAGCTAGGGGTAGCTCACCCATGAATGAATTTTGAAAGCGATTGAACAAAATCGAAAATGTCTATACCGCGAACCATGATCTAATTCCAGTCAAAAACTTTCGGATTTTATCCGAACCTAGCTCATGGCTGGTGAGCTAGGGGTAGCTCATAGCTGGTGAGCTACCCCCCCCTCATAAGATACTGATTAGCAATGTCTTTTTCTCTCTGCCTTCTATGATCTTATGATTATCCCCTGAAAGGGGGCTGCGAGTTATCCATGCCTCGCCATAGCGCTATCCAAAAGCTGGCGACGGCGAGGCATGGATAACTCGCTAATCAGACCGCCTGCGGCGGAAATGATGAGTGCCGCTAGTCGCGGCACACGCTAGGCATAGGCGGGTAGGAATCCGCACCCCTTCCACGTTGCGCAATGCTGCAAGGTCCCAATTGGCTATCAGGGGGTACAGGAGGCGATTTCCCGCCCGTAGAGCGTAGGGAGCGGTTGGAGGAAGGTCTGTGCGATCCAAGGGCTTGGCGTGCCCTAACGGGCACCAAAAGGGAAACCGGACTGATGCCAGTTTCTACAGCTTCCCAATATGGGAATTAAGGGTTGTTTCCCATATTGGGAAATGGCATAGCCTGCTGATGAGGATCATCGCCCGCAAAAACATCGTAGCCTATTTCACGACGCATCCTCTGACCCGTGCGTCACTGACACATTGGCTAGAGGTTGCAGAAAATGCGGACTGGTCTTCGACAATCGAAGTCATGGCCGATTTTTCAAAAGCAAAAACGGTGGCGGCGGAACGGGTTAGATTTGAAGTGGCGGGCGGAGATCATAGAATGATTGTTGCGTTCCATTTTCGGCGAGGGATCGCTTTCATAAAGTTTATTGGGACACATGCTGAATATGACCGCATCGACGCCGCGACCGTCGATCAGTTTTGAAGGACAGGCAAATGGATATCAGACCTATCAGGAATGATGACGACCATCGGGCGGCGGTCGATGAAATCCGCGCGCTCTGGAGCGCGGAAGCGGGCAGCGCGGACGAGGATCGTCTCGATGTGCTGGCAACCCTGGTCGATGAATATGAGCGGAAGCGGTGGCCGGTCGACAAGCTGGACCCGGTGGAAGCGATTGAAGCGGCCATGGAGGCGGAAGGGCGCACCCGCGCCGATCTGGCGTCCCTGATCGGGCAATCGCGCGCGACCGAGGTTCTGGCCCGCAAGCGGGGGCTGACCCTCCACATGATCCGCAAAATCGAACGGGCATGGCATGTCCCTGCATCGATCCTTGTCCGCGAATATCAATTATCGCGCTAAATCAGGGCTGCTGCTCGTAGAGGGGCACCCATTTTCCTTTGCACGTCTGGGCTTTGGCGTCCCATTTGGCGGTGCATCCGTATAGCTGGCGCTCGATCTTGGGTTCCTGCGCCCAGCGATAGGCGAGGGCCGCGGCGAAGATCAGTCCCAGCCCGATGAGGGCGGTGGTGATCCATTCCTTCAGGCGATCCCACCAGACCCCTGCGCTGACCCGCTGAAGCTCCCCAGCGGCCCGGTGGAGGGCACTGACCCCCACGCCTGCCTGTGCGGTCCATTCGGCGCGCTGGCGGGCGTCCTGTTCGATCTTCTGGGCCAGTGCGGCGACCTGCTGGGCGACCCCTTCGGCCCCGGCCTTGCGCATGGCGTCGAGCAGGGTGCGATAGTCTGCGCCGGGATCGGAGGGAGGGGGAGCATCAAACTCGGCAGGGTCGAAGGGATCAGGCATCGGCGGGGCCACCCTTGAAGGTCCAGCCCTCGAACGCCTTCCGGTCCTGATCGCGGCTGATCCGGCTCATCAGGTCATTGAGGTGGGATTCCCATGCGGGGTCTTTCATGGCGGCATCGAGGAGCAGACCGCCGAGGATGATCTTGCGGCGGGCATCGGCCTTGCGGTTCAGGGTAACGGCGCGGGCTTCCAATGCCTGCAACCGGGCCTTGGCCTGCTGGACCTTGCGACGGGCGGTTTCGATAGCCTCTGGCGTTGGAGCAGCCATGGTCAATCCTTTCGCTGTGCGATACTGATAGCACCGGACCCGACCGAGCGAAAGAGAGGAAGGGCGCACTTATGCAAACTTGCGTTTGCGTGCGTCAGGGGATACCCCTGAACCCCAGCGGGCTGTCGCCCGCGCCATGCTCCCGCATGGCAAGGTAAGGGCGCGGCGATGGCGAGCTTCCATCTTGCGGTAAAGACGATAGGCCGTTCCGCCGGTCGCAGCGCGACGGCAGCGGCAGCCTATCGTGCGGGTGTCGAAATCACGGATGAGCGCACCGGCCTCGTCCATGATTACACCCGCAAGCAGGGCGTCGAACATAACGCCCTTGTCGTGCCCGCCGACGCCCCGGCGTGGGCCAGTGACCGGGCCCTGCTCTGGAACGCCGCCGAACAGGCAGAGACGCGCAAGAACTCGACCGTCGCCCGCGAATATGAAATCGCGCTGCCCGCCGAGTTGTCGGCCGAGGCGCGGCGCGAGCTTGCGCTGGGCCTCGCACGGGAGATCAGCGAGCGGCATGGGGTGGCGGTGGACGTGGCGATCCACGCACCAGGTCGCGAGGGCGACCATCGCAACCACCACGCCCATCTGCTGACGACGACGCGGCGGATCGGCCCGGAAGGGCTGGGCGCGAAGACCCGCGAACTGGACCAGAAGACGAGCGGGGAGGTCGAGCGCTGGCGTGGCCGGTGGGCCGAGATGCAGAATGCGGCGCTGGAACGGGCGAACGTCCCGGAGCGGGTGGACCATCGCAGCCACCAGCGGCGCGGAATCGAGCAGGAGGCGACCGTGCATATGGGGCCGAGCGC
>DNIF01000148.1 GCA_003485715.1 Gammaproteobacteria bacterium | reverse complement strand
AGGCGCGCGTGGTGCGCGTCGAACAGAGCCTCGAGGCCGCGTTCGTCGACTACGGCGTAGACCGGCACGGCTTTCTGCCACTGAAGGAGGTCACTCGCAGCGCCACCGGCGAGACCGGCGGTCGGCACAACGTGCGTGATGTCCTGCGCGAAGGCCAGGAACTGCTGGTGCAGGTCGACAAGGAGGAGCGTGGCAACAAGGGTGCTGCGCTCACCACCTTCATCAGCCTGGCCGGGCGCTATCTGGTGCTGATGCCGAACAATCCGCGGGCAGGCGGCGTGTCACGCCAGATCGAGGGCGATGACCGCGAGGAGGCACGCGAGGCCATGGCCGGGCTCGTGATCCCCGAGGGCATGGGTCTCATCCTGCGCACCGCCGGGCTGGGCAAGGGTACCGAAGATCTCCAGTGGGACCTCGACTACCTGCTCAAGGTCTGGAAGGCCATCGAGGACGCATCAACCGCAGCAGCGGGGCCATTCCTGGTCTACCAGGACCGCGACATCATCACGCGCGCCATCCGCGACTACTTCCGCAACGACATCGCCGAAATCCTCATCGACGATCGGGCCACCCACCAGCGGGCCATCGATTTCATGACGCAGGTGATGCCGCAGTATCTGCGCCGCGTTCGCCTGTACGAGGACAGCGTGCCGCTGTTCTCGCGCTACCAGATCGAGTCCCAGATCGAATCCGCGCTCGCGCGCACCATCCGCCTGCCCTCGGGCGGTTCGATCGTGGTGGAGCCCACCGAGGCACTCACCTCCATCGACATCAACTCGGCGCGCGCCACCCGTGGTGCCGACATCGAGGAGACCGCCCTCAACACCAACCTCGAGGCGGCCGAGGAGGTGGCGCGGCAGTTGCGCCTGCGTGACCTGGGCGGGCTCATCGTCATCGATTTCATCGACATGGATCAGGCGAAGAACCAGCGCGCGGTCGAGACCCGCATGCGTGAGGCACTCAAGCTCGACCGAGCCCGCGTACAGGTTGGCCGCATTTCGCGCTTCGGCCTGCTCGAGATGTCGCGCCAGCGCCTGAGTCCCTCGCTTGCGGAGTACGCCCACAACACCTGCCCACGCTGCGAGGGCCTCGGCACCATCCGCGGCGTCGAGTCGCTTGCTCTGTCGATCCTGCGGCTGGTCGAGGAAGAGGCCATGAAGGACGCAACCGCCCGGGTGGTGGTGCAATTGCCCGTGGATGTCGCCACCTTCCTCTTGAACGAAAAGCGCAAGGATCTGGCGGGTATCGAGACACGGCAGGCCGTACACGTGATCCTGGTGCCCAATCCCGCGCTCGAGACACCGCACTTCGAGGTGCAGCGGGTGCGGCAACAGGACACCGAGCACGCCGCGATGTCCGAGGTGAGCTATCGCCTGATGACCCGCCCCGCGAGCGTCGATGTCGATGCGATGGTGACCCAGACCGGTCGACCGGCGCAGGTCGAAGCGGCCGTCAAGGGTATCGAACGTGACCGCCCGCTGCCTGCCAATGCCACGGAGCCGCTGCTCGAGGCCACGGATGACGACGGCGACAAGGCGAACCACGCGCCTGGAGCGGCCGCGGGGACCCGTCCGGGGATCTTCAAGCGGGTGATGGACGCCATCTTCGGCGCGGCCGCCCAGGGCGCTGCGACGACCGGCGACACCGTGCCGACGCCGCCCGCGGCAGAAACCACGAGTGATCGGGACGATCCTGAACGAGGCAATCGACGTACCCGTACGGCCTCGGGACGCGGCGGCTCGCGTCGCGACGAAGGCGAGGGGCGTCGGCGCAGTGGTCGCGGCGAGGCACGCGGCACAGCCCGCGGTGACTCCGGCAGCACGGCCCGCGGAGATTCGCGCGGCGACCCCGCTCGTGAGCCTCGCAATGACCGGGGTGAGCGGAGCGAGCTCGCTGAAGGTCGGCGTGAGCGGACTCGTGATCTGGCCCAGCGCGAACCACCGTCAAACGGCGATACCGAGCGCCCTGTTGCCGCTCAGTCAGCCATGCACGCGGATCCGGCACTTGCCGCAACGGCCTCCAGCGGCAGTGACGACATTGTGCCGTCGGGCTCGACCGCTGCTTCGACGGAAGCAGGCGAAGAGACCGGCCGGAGTCGGCGCGGCTCCCGCCGGGGTGGTCGCCGTCGAGGCGGACGGCGTGGTGGTCAGTCCGCAGCCGCCGGAGGCTCAGACGCCGGCATGGACGCCGGCGACGGGACATCTGCTGCCGAAGGCGAGCAGCCATCTGCTGATCGAGACTCGCACTCGCTCGTCCACGCGGACGGTTTCGAGCACTCCTCGATGGGTGGCGAGCGTCGAGGAGGTCGTTCCCCCAAGCCTGGCGATGAGTCCGCAGATCCGGGCGAAGCGGCCAACAGCGGACCCAGAGCCGCTGCCAGCCCACTGGGCGATGCGGGTCCTGTCCAGCGCCCTGCAACACCGAGCGCAACCCCCTCCCCAATCTCCGAGCGCTCTGAAACGGATCGATCGAACGTCGGTGCGCCGACAGCGGCGGCCGGCATGACAATCGCCCTGCCGATCCCCACGCCCCCTCCCCCGCCTGCGGCTGCTTCGGCGCGCTCGGCAGCCGAGGCACCGGCAAGCCTGGATCGACCGATCCCGAGCGAAGGCGGTGGCACTGCCGTGAGGGGTACATCGGACCTGCCAGCCGCACCATCGACGGCGCGTACGCCCGACGAAGGTCAGGGCTGAATCGAGACCTGAACACCCCTGCCGCTGCCCGGGTGACAGGCAGCGGCAGGCGTCGTCCACATTCAGTGCTCGCGCGTCGCGCGGAATTCACACTCCGGCCAGCGCTCGATGGCGAGTTCGAGGTTGACGCGGCTGGGCGCAAGATAGGTAAGTGCCTCCGCACCGTCGAGTGCGAGATTGTCCTGTAACCGGTCCTTCATCTTTTCCAGTACCCCTGCATCCCGCGGCTGCAGCCAGCGAGCAGTGACGACCGCAGTGGGCTCGAAGCTCGCCTCCACGCCGTATTCGTGCTTGAGGCGCCAGGCGACCACGTCGAACTGCAGGACCCCCACCGCACCCAGGATGAGTTGGTTGCTGTTCAGTGGCCGGAAGACCTGCGTGGCCCCCTCCTCCGACAACTGCACCAGGCCCTTGATGAGGGCCTTGTTGCGCAGGGGATCGCGCAGGATCACGCGCCGGAAGATCTCGGGCGCGAAATGCGGAACGCCGGTGAACTTGAGTGCTTCGCCCTCGGTGAAGGTGTCGCCGATCTGGATGGTGCCGTGGTTGTGCAGGCCGATGATGTCACCCGGCCAGGCCTCGGCCGCGAGCTCACGGCTGCCTGCCATGAAAGACAACGCACCGGCGACCTGGATGTCACGCCCCAGGCGCACGTGACGCAAGCGCATGCCCTCGCTGAAGCGCCCGGAACAGATGCGCAGGAAGGCGACGCGATCACGGTGCGCGGGGTCCATGTTCGCCTGGATCTTGAACACGAAGCCGGTGAAGCGCGCCTCGGTCGGCGCCACAGTGCGTTCGATGGCGGCACGGGGTAACGGCGGCGGTGCCGCATCGACGAAGTTATCCAGTAACTCGAGAAGGCCGAAGCTGTTCAGCGCCGAGCCGAAGAACACCGGCGTCTGTCGGCCCGCCAGAAACTCCGCTGCCTCGAAGGTGGCACCCGCACCCTGCACCAGTTCGATGCTCTCGGCCAGCAGCGTGGCCTCCTCGCGAATGGCGGCGGCTACCTCGGGGTGAGCGAGGCCATCGTAGACCTCTCCCACGGCCCCGGCGGCCTTGTCGGAGCGTGAGCGGAACAGGCGCACCTGATTGCGTTCGAGGTGATA
>DNIF01000024.1:2865-3321 GCA_003485715.1 Gammaproteobacteria bacterium | reverse complement strand
CCTTCGGTGACCGGCTGCTGTTTGAGGACCTCAGTTTCTCGCTGCCGCCGGGCGGCATCGTCGGCATCATCGGCCCGAACGGCGCCGGCAAGACCACCCTCTTCCGCATGCTGGTCGGGCTTGAACAACCGGACAGCGGCACCATCCGCATCGGCGAGACGGTGAAGATCGCGCATGTGGACCAGTCGCGCGACAGCCTCAACGGCGACCTCACCGTCTGGGAGGAGATCTCCGAAGGGCTCGACATCATCAAGGTCGGCACCTACGAGACCCCTTCGCGCGGCTACGTCGGGCGCTTCAACTTCAAGGGACCGGATCAGCAGAAGCGCATCAAGGAACTCTCCGGCGGTGAACGCAACCGGGTCCATCTGGCGAAGCTACTGCGCGCCGGTGGCAACGTGCTGCTGCTGGACGAGCCCACCAACGATCTGGATGTCGAGACCCTGCGCGCCCTCG
>DNIF01000024.1:0-2444 GCA_003485715.1 Gammaproteobacteria bacterium | reverse complement strand
CCACCCACATCCTGGCCTTCGAAGGCGATTCACGGGTGGTGTGGTTCGAGGGTAACTACGCCGATTACGAGACCGACCGCCAGCGCCGCCTGGGTGCCGATGCCGCCACACCTCACCGCATCAAGTTCAAGCCACTGAAGGCCTGAGCAGAGGCGCGGGGCCGGTGCCGGAGGAGCGCATGTCAGGACCGGCAGCAGGTGCGAGCGCGATGGCGACCGGAGCGGAGGCCAGGGCCGCGCAGTGCCCGGTGTGCTCGGGTCTTGCGCCCGCCTTGCCGCCGGTCGATTTCAACAAGTCCTGCGAGGACCGCGAGCAGCCACTGCTGCCGCCCTCGGGCCAGGGCATCAGCTACTGCCTCTGCGCCCGCTGCGGCTTCTGCTTTGCCCCTGCCATGCACGCGTGGAGTCGCGAGGACTTCGCCCGGCAGGTGTACAACGACGCCTACGCGATCGTCGATCCCGACTACCTCGGCGCACGGCCGGAGGGCAACGCCGGCGCACTGCACGCGCTGCTCGGTGGCCACGCCGCCCGCATCCGGCATCTGGACTTCGGTGGCGGCGACGGCTTGCTCGCGCGCCTGCTGCGGGGGCAGGGCTGGCAATCGGAGTCATGGGACCCCTTCCTCGAACCGGACCGCGACCTCACGCGGCTTGGCCGTTTTGCGCTGGTCACCGCCTATGAGGTCTTCGAGCACGTCCCCGACGTGGACCACCTCATCCGCACCCTCGGACGCATCACCGAGCGCCAGGGGATCGTGCTGTTCTCCACCCTGCTCTGCGACGGGCAGGTCAAAGCCGGCGAACCACCCTCGTGGTGGTACGCCGCCCCACGCAACGGCCACATCAGCCTGTTTTCACGACGGAGCCTCGAGATCCTCGGGCAACGGGCCGGCTTCCGCTACCACGGCATAGACCACCTCACCCACGTGTACTGGCGGCAGTCACCGCGCTGGGCCTGTGAGGTGTTCGGGCTGCCGAAGAGCAAGCGTTAGCGCGGCTGCCCATCCGTCATCCCCGCGCAATCCCGTCATCCCCGCAATCCCGTCATACCCGCGCAGGCGGGGCTCCAGTCCTTCCTCAGCGACAGTGCGACGACTCTGGATGCCCGCCGCAGCCTGCTCCGCCGCGCCAACACCGGCTCTCACCTGTCCGCGCGCCCACACATCCCGCTCGTCTCCTCATCGCAGGACCGCCCATGCTGAGTTACCGCCATCAATTCCACGCCGGCAATCACGCGGACGTGCTCAAGCACGTCGTGCTCGTCGCCCTGTTGCGGGCGCTGACGCGCAAGGACAAGCCGCTCTGCTACCTCGACACTCATGCCGGTCGCGGCACCTACCCACTGCCGCCGCCGGGAGGCAGCCCCGCGCCGGAATGGCCGGACGGCCTCGGGCGCATATTCGCGGTCGACGATCTGCCCGGGCCGGTGGCCGACTGGCTCAGAATCGTGCGTGAGTGTGCGGGTGGCGGCGACGATGTCCGGCATTACCCGGGTTCACCCATGTTCGCCGCGCGCGTCCTGCGCCCGCGAGATCGGCTGATCCTCTCGGAGCTGCATCCGGCCGATGCCGAGACGCTCATCGCGGCCTTCGCCGACGATGCACGGGTCGAGGCCGACCGGCGCGATGGCCATGCGCAGATCACGCGCTCGCTGCCGCCCCGCGAGCGACGGGCCCTGCTGCTGGTGGACCCGGCCTACGAACGTCGCGAGGAGATCGAAGCGGTGCGGCGGACCGTGGATACGGCGCTCGCCCGCCTCGCGCATGCAACCATCGCCCTGTGGTATCCGATCACGCGGACGAGCGGCTGCGAGCGGCTGCTCGCTGCACCACCTGGCCCGGAAGGCACGCCGCTGCTGCAGGTGGAGATCGCCGTGCGCCCGCGCGACAACCCCATCGGCCTCAATGGATCGGGGCTTCTGATCTGGAATCCCCCCTTCGGGCTCGACACCACCCTTGGGGAATGTCTGCCCTGGCTCGCCGCGCGACTGGATCAGGGCGGCGGCGGGGAGTGGTGCCTCGAATGGCGCTGCGCCCCGACCTGAGCAGCGCTCACGCTGCCGCTCTACGCCAGTTCAGGGCTCGACCCGGAAGAGATCCAGTCGGCTGTCGAGCATCATGGGCAGTGCGATGATGCCCTTGGTTGGATGCACACCGAGGTCGGCCGCACCCTTGCCGGCCTCCAGCAGCAACTCATGCCCATGCCCCGGTGCCATGCGATAGAGCCGGCCCGCCACCCAGTCGGTGACGAAATAGCCGCCGTGCCCGTCCGGCTCGATGCCATCGAGGTTGCCCACCGGTTGCGACGAGATGTCAGTCACTTGTGCGGTGGCATAGGCCACGCTCTTCAGCCGCCCGGGCACGCTGGTCGCGAAGCCCTCGCCGTCGATCACGCCCCAGCTCGCAAGCAACAGGCGATCCGGTCCCGCATGCAGGCCGTTGGGAA
>DNIF01000166.1:1308-12024 GCA_003485715.1 Gammaproteobacteria bacterium | reverse complement strand
GGAGTTGGCGCACCGCTTTGGCTTGGTCGGTGAGGTGCCTTGTGCGGGCACCGATCTGCAAGGGCAATGCAAGCTGCTGGGGGATGCGTATGAAGCCCAGACCTTGATGCCCAGCGCACAAGGCCAGATCAGCCGCCTGGCGCAGGACAAGGCCCTGGCAGAACAGGAATTGTCCCTGATCCGCCATCGGTACGAGGAGCTGGCCCAGGCGCCTCAAGCGCTGGCGCTGGCCGAACGCTTGGGTGACATGGCTCGAACACGGGTGTCCCGCATGTCGCTGCTGGCGACCAGGGCGGGCCAGATTACCCAAGCCCGCGCCGCCTTGCAGACCATTGAGCTTGAACTGTCCTCATTGGAGCCAGAGCTTGGCCGGACCCAAGACAACGAGACGACCGAAGAGCACGCCGAGCGCCAACAGATCGAGGCCACACGTCAGCGGATCGCGCAGGCCCTGGTGCAACAGGCGCAGCATTTCCGGGAGGCGCTCAATCGCCTGGACGCGGTGCTTCATGGTTTGCCAACGCCCTTTGACCATCAGATACTGGCCGCTGCCGCCCAGGCTGAGGCCCAAGCGCGCCTGGCCTTGTCCACCGCAGAGCAAGCCCACCTGGCCGCCGAGCGCGATGCCCAGTCCAGGATTGAATTGACGGCTCAGGCGCGGGCCCTGGCTGATCGGCGTGTGCAGGTGCAGTCCCGCATGGCCCGGGCGGAGGGCAGCTTGGGAAATTGGAACCTGTTTGCCCGATGTATGAGCAACGATGGCCTGATCGCCCTGGCCATTGACGATGCCGGCCCGGCTTTGTCTGGCTTGGCCAATGACCTGCTGCTGGCCTGTTATGGCCCACGCTTCACCGTGTCCATTCTCACGCTGGTGGAGACAGGCAAGGGCGAGCAACGCGAGGGCTTTGACATCGTTGTGCATGACGGCGAGTCGGGCGACAGCAAGAGCCTGGGGCTGATGAGCGGCGGGGAGCGCGTGTGGATCTCATGCCGTGATCGGCATGAGATCCACTATGCCGAGACCCCGGATATGCCGAGTTCGCGATCCGGCCGACGTCCCCGCCCCTGCAACTGCGCCGCAGGTACCTGCGAAGCGATGCGGCATAGCACGTCGGGATCCGGGACGCTGAGCCCCGACGCGCGCGGTGGCAAGAGCCTTAGCCTGATGAGCGGCGGTGAGCGAACCTTCATCGACGCCTGCCTGACGCGCGCGATCGCCCTGTACTTGGCCCAGAACACCGGACGGCGATTCGACACGCTGTTCTCCGACGAGGCCGATGGGCCGCTGGACCCAGAACACAAGCGCATGTTCATGGCCATGAAGCGCGAAGTCCTTCGGCTCGGCGGCTACCGGCAGGAGTTCTTCATCACCCAGACCCCGCACCTCGCAACGATGGCCGATGCAGTCATCGACCTTGACGCCATGCAGGCCGAGCCGCGAGCGGGCATCGATGCTTCCGATCGGTGACACGACCTACTCGGGTTCAGGGGTGGAACCTCACTGCCATATGTTCGACTCCACCGGGGACGGTTTCTCCGGAAGGAGACCCTCATGGAAGAGTTGTTTGTGCGCCCGCGCGCACTGATGCGGATGCGCGAGGGCCCGCTGGGCGTGTGCATCGATTCCTTCATCGATTCATTGGCAGCAAAGGGCTATAGCCGCGACTCACGACGCCGCGCCGCATGGTTGGTTGGAGACTTCAGCCGGTGGTTGGACGGACGCGGCGTAGCCGCCGCGGCAGTAGCCGAAGAGTCGGTCGATACCTTCTTGCGAGGCCGCAGGCGCCGTCGCGCCCCAAGGGCCGAAGACCGTTCGACGCTGCTAAGGCTGCTCGCGCATCTGGCGGCACAGGGCATCATCTGCACACCCTCAGCTGAGCGCACTCCAACTGCGGTTGAGCAGATCGAGGCCGAGTATGTCGACTACATGCGCCACGAGCGCAATCTGGCGCCTGCAACCATCCGCTCCAACCGGATCACGGCCAGAAATCTGTTGACGTTCCTCTTCGCCAACGGGCCTTTGACGTTCGACAGCGTGGGGGCGCCGGACGTCATGGCGCACATCAGGCTGGCGACGAAGACCTGCCGTCCGAACTCTGCATGCAGAGTCGTCGGTGGAGTTCGGGCGTTCCTACGGTTCGCGCTTTACCGCGGCTGGCTCGACACCGATATGTCTTCGCACATACCGGCGCCTGCTGTTTGGTCGCAATCATCGATCCCCCGCTCGCTCCAGGACGATCAGGTTCTGCGCACCCTCGCCCAATGTGATCGGGCTAAGCTGAGTGGGTGTCGTGACTACGCGGTCATCGTCCTACTTGCGCGGCTCGGGCTGCGGGCTGGCGAGGTGGTAGCACTACAACTGGAGGACATCGACTGGCACGCCGGCGAGTTGCTGGTTCGCAATGGACAAACCCGAGTCGATCGCCTCCCGCTTCCATACGAGGTGGGCCAAGCGCTGGCGCAATACTTGAGCGAGGCCCGGCCACGCTGTTCCTCCCGGCAGGTCTTCCTTCGAGCACAGGCACCGATCGAGGGCTTCTCCAGTGGTACCGCTGTTGCAGCGATCGTCCGCCGCGCGCTTCAGCGCGCCGGCATCGATGTGCCGAGCAAGGGAGCGCATGTGCTCCGTCACACCTTGGCCACACGACTGCTGCGCGAGGGGTCGTCGCTGCCCGAGATCGGCGAAGTGCTGCGTCACCGCCAGCAGCAGACAACGACGATCTATGCGAAGGTGGATCTTCGCTCCCTGCGGGCCGTCGCTCCTTCTTGGCCGGGAGGTGCGCAATGACGCCGCTGAGACAGGCTGCCTCCGACTACCTTGCACTCCGGCGAGCGCTCGGGTTCAAGCTTCGGGCGAACGAAGATGCGCTGATCGAGTTCACGGACTTTCTCGACCGGCGCGGCGTCACGACCATCACGGCGGCCGCCGCCGTAGAGTGGGCCCTGAGCAAACCATCCACGCGCCCTGGCTTCGCCGCCGATCGGCTGCGTCGGATTCGCGGCTTCACGCTCCACCACCGGTTGCTCGACCCTGCCACGGAGGTCACCCCCGCCAACCTCCTTCCTTCACATCGGCATCGGCGACAACCGTACCTGTACTCGGACGATGAGCTTGCTCGCTTGATGGCTTGCGCGTTGACGCTGCCTCCTACAGATGGCCTGCGAGGGGCGACCTACCACTGCCTCTTGGGGCTGCTCAGCGTCACCGGGATGCGGCTCGGTGAGGCGATCCGTCTCGAGGTCGGCGATGTCGATCTCGACCAAGGCTTGCTGACCATTCGGCAGACGAAGTTCGGCAAGTCTCGGCTGGCTCCGATTGCTGACTCGACCAGGTCAGCACTCGCGGAATACCGCGCGCACCGCGATCGCTTCGCCAAGCGGCTGGCGCCTCCGCAGTTCTTCATCTCGGGTCGGAGGACGGCGCTTGACCCGGGACACATCCATCGGACCTTCTATCAGTTGCTCGACCAAGCGGAGGTGCGCGCCTCCGCGGGTGCTCCACGCCCTCGGTTGCATGACCTGCGCCACCGCTTTGCCATCCAAACGTTGCTGCGCTGGTACAGATCCGGCCAGGATGTAGAGCGCCACCTGCCGACCTTGTCAACCTTTCTGGGTCACGTGCGCATTGAGTACACCTACTGGTACCTCAGCGCGTGTCCCGAGTTGATGGGCCACGCGCTCGCCCGGTTCGAGCGTCACTGGGAGAAGCTGTCATGACGGCCGCGACTGGCAATCTCCCTGTGCTGCTGGAGGGGTTCTTCACCCGAAGACTCATGCAGCAGCGGCAGGCAAGCGCCCATACGATCGCGTCCTATCGTGACACCTTCCGGCTCTTCCTCCGGTTCGCCCAGAAGCGCCTCAAGGTTGCCCCGAGCGCGCTGGTGTTGGAGCAACTCGACGCGCCGCTGATCGCGGCGTTCCTTGCCGACCTTGAGCACGAACGCGGCGTGACTGCCAGAAGCCGGAACCTGCGGCAGAGCGCCATTCGGTCGTTCTTTCAGTACGCCGCCTTTGAATCGCCTGGTCATGCAGGCCTGATCCAGCGGGTCCTGGCGATTCCCAGCAAGCGGTGCACTCGCAAGCAGGTCTGCCATCTGACACGTGAAGAGGTCGAAGCCTTGCTTGCCGCACCCGATCGGACCACATGGGCGGGGCGGCGCGACCATGCCCTGTTGTTGCTTGCGGTTCAGACCGGGCTGCGTCTGTCCGAGATCACCGGTCTACGAGCCGCCGATGTCAGGCTCGGCACGGGCGCCCACGTCCACGTGCTCGGGAAAGGGCGCAAGGAGCGCTGCACGCCGCTGGCCAAACAGACACAGGCAGCGTTGCGGTCATGGATGAGCAGCGACTTGGGACCTGAGCCCGTCATTCTGTTCCCGAGTGCCAGAGGCAACCGCCTCAGTGCCGACGGCGTCCAGTACCTTGTGGCCAAGCACGTTGCCACAGCTGGCCGGACCTGCGCATCCTTGACGTGCAAGCGCGTGACGCCACATGTGTTGCGGCACACCACGGCGATGGAGCTCCTTCAGGCTGGAGTAGATCGGTCGGTGATCGCGATGTGGCTTGGCCACGAATCGCTGGAGACCACTCAGATTTACCTCGATGCCGATCTGACGTTGAAGGAGCGTGTGCTGGACACGGTTGCGCCTCCCAGTGTGCAGGCCAGGCGCTATCGGCCGGAGGACAAGTTGATGGCGTTCCTCAGTGCGCTCTGAACCGGTCGCACTCCGTCATCGGCTTGCCAGTGTTGCATGCCGCCGCCGTGTGCGTACCGGCGGCGGCCATGCGGGCAGGCCTCGGCTAACCGTCCATGAGGGCTCCAGAACAACCATCTGGGACCGCAGGGCCTCGGCATTGGCGATGACCACGAAGGGAGTTGGCGGAACCCGCGCGAAGGACTGCTGTGCTCAGATCGCGCTCGTTCGTGCCGTCGCCCTGACTGTTCCAGATCGACCCAATCCAGTCTGTCGAGGAGTTGAGAAGCAGTCGCTGCCGACGGCGGCGACCGATGAAGATGCCCTGCGTTTCGGTGCCAGTCAGCGTCTTGCGGCCCGCGCGGACGAGCCTTTATCGGTGGGGATGCACCACAGATTCCACCCACCTGAAGTCTCACTTGGCACCCCCGCTGGCCTTCGACACATACAGCGACAGAGCCTCAATCTCTGCATCGGTGAGCTTGTCCTTGTACGAAGGCATCTGGCCCAGCCCGTTGCGCAGCGCCTTCGCCACGCGCGCAGCGTCGGGCTTCAACTCGTCCAGCACCGGGCCGACGGCGCCCTCGGCGCCCGCGGCCTGCAAGGTGTGGCAAACGGCGCACGACGGGACGACGCCTTGCAGGAACAGCTTCTTCCCTAGCGCGAGTTGCGCCCTGTCGTCGGCCGCCAGCGCGGGTAGAACGGGCAGCGCCAAGCCGGCGACGAGCACCGACGCGACCCTCATTGCATGCAACATGAAGCGCTGCTGGATGGTGCTGCGCATGATCAGGCCACCGTCACTTTCACGGCGTGGTCGGCCCAGCTCGTGTTGTTGTAGCCGCCGGCGTTTTCCATCCGCTGTTCGGGCTGCACGTTGCCTGCCGTGTCGGTGGCGCGGCTGGCCAGCGTGTGGCTGCCGGCCGGCAGCCTGGCCGGCAGCACGAACTGGCGCCAGGCATAGCGGCCAAGGTCGGGCCCGGTGAGCCGCGCGTCGTTCCAGGTCTTGCCGCCGTCCAGCGACACCTCGACGCGCTTGATGCCGTTCAGCCCGCCGAAGGCCACGCCTTGCACCTGCACCAGGCCGGCCCTCACGCCAGCTGCGTCGGGTGCGGGCGAGTTGATCCACGACTTGACCGTCATCTCCTGCACCGACGGCTGGCTGGGTTCGCCCTTGCCGCCCGGCGGCGAGATGCGGTAGCCGTGCGACATGATCTTCGCCTCGGTTTCCTTGGCCGTGAAGGCCAGGCGCTTGATGTACTTGATGTTGTTCACGCCGGTGTAGCCGGGCACGATCAGGCGCAGCGGCCCGCCGTGGGCCAGCGAGATCGGCACGCCGTTCATCTCCCAGGCCAGCAGCGCGTCGGCCATCGCGGCGGCCGGCACCGAGCGCTCGACGATGATGCTCAGCGGGTCCAGGCCTTCGGGCAGCTTCTCGCCGCCGGTGCCGGTCAGGTAACCGGCGCCCGGCACGACGCCGCCCAGCGCTTCGGCCACCACGCGCACCGGAACGCCGGTCCACATCACGCAACCCGCCGCGCCCACCTGCCAGGGTGTGCCACTGGGCTTGCTGGGGAAGTAGCCGCGACCATTGCCCGAGCACTGCAGCACCATCGCGGTCGTCTCCACGCCCATCGTCTTCAGCTCGCGCAGCGTCAGCGTGCGCGGCGCCTTCACGCCTTCGATGGCCACCTGCCAGGCGTCGCGGTCGGCGACGAAGGACGCGTCGGGCGCCGGCAGGTTGTTGCGGATGTAGAGCTGCTCGGCCGGCGTGATGACCCCGCTGCCGAAGGCTGCGCGCTTGGTCTCGATGGTGGTGCTGCTGTGCACGATGACGCTGGCCGGGTCTTTCCACGCCACGTAGGCGGGCAGCGGCTTGGGCGTGGCGCTGGCCACTGGGGTTTCGCCAGCCGCGGCGGCACCGCGCGTGAAAGTGGCCAGGCCGGCCGCGGCCAGGGCGCTGGCGCTGCCGGCCAGCATCTGGCGCCGCGGCAGCGAGTTCAAGGTCTTGTTCATCGGGTCTCCTTGGGGGTCGGTGTGGAATTCGGTGGGGACATGTCGGTGGCTGGACCGAACTGGCTTTGCGCCACGGCCAGGGCCTGCTTCTTCTGCGCCACCAGCACCAGCGGCTTGCCGTCGCGCGAGGTGATGACTTTCCAGTGCACGTTGCCCCACCAGCCGCTGCCCTCCGTCAGCGCCACCGCCTTGTCGAAGGCGAACACGGTGACCATGCCGCCCTTCTCGAAGAAGGTGGTGAGGTGGTAGACGAGGTGGCCGTCGATGTCGCAAGGCCGCATCAGCTGCGGAAAGCCCGGCACGACTTGCTTGCCACCTAGCCCCAGGTGCTGAAGCAAGGGCGCGCTGTCCATAAAGGTGCCGCGCAATGTGCGCTCGAAGTATTCGTGCTCGATGGCGCCGCGCACGAGTTCGGGCGGGCGCATGGCCAACACGGCGCCAGTGCCGCTGCCGGCCAGCAGCAGGCCCAGGACAGCGCGCTGGAAGCTGCGCCGCGCCAGAAGTGGCTGCGCCTTGCGGAACAGGTGCGCCGGGGCGGCGTCGGCGGGATAAGCCAGCGCGAGCTCGGCGCGTGCGCGCAGGTCGAAGTCACTGTCGGGGAACTCGGGGGGTCGGAATTCGGGCGTCATGTCTGGATCTTCCTCAACGGCGTGACCTGGCCGCCGCTGGTCGCCCGCACGGGCACGCCCATCACCTGCTTCAGCGCGTCGCGCGCACGGGCCAGGCGCGACAGCACGGTGCCCGGCGCGATCTCCAGCGCCTCGGCCATCTGCGCAGTCGGCATGTCGTCGAAATAGAACAGCACCAGCACTTCGCGGTGAATGGGCGCCAGCCGTGCGAGTGCCTTGACGACATCGAGCTTGTCGTCCAAGCCGGCGTCAGGCGCGGTCTGCTCGGGCTGCTCTTCATCGTCCAGCGACTGCATGCTGGGCACCGCCTGGCGGAAGGCGGCGCGGCGCATGATCTGGAACAGCCAGGCCCGTGCCAACGCCCCATCCCGCAACTGCTCGCGGTGTTTCCATGCGTTGGCAAAACAGTCCTGCACCACGTCTTCGGCGATCGCGCGCGAGCCGGTCAGCGCCCAGGCGCTGCGAAGCAAAAAGCGGTAGTGGTCCCGCACCCAGGCGTTGTAGCGGGACTCGGCAGACTGCAAGAGCATGGTGATCAAGAGCGACCGGCGCTGCTGTTCATTCCACGGCCATCGTCAGTGCTTACCCTGAGCCCAGCAATCAAGGCCCCCGCGTGCCGCCCAGCGAGGGGAATTCGGCCGCCGAACCCGTGCCGGACGGCTTGCGCAAAGCCGCCAGCCGCCGCGTCATGCTTTCGATCTCGATGGTCTGCCCGGCGATGATCTCCTCCGCCAGTTGACGCGTGGCCGGGTCGCGGCCGTGCTGCAGCACCAGCCGCGCCATGTCGACGGCGCCGGCGTGGTGCGGAATCATCATCGCCAGGAAGTCGATGTCGGCCTGGCCCACGTAGCCCGGGCCGTGCATGTCTTGCATCATGCGCGCCATGGATTCGTCCATCTCGCGCTGGAAGGCATTGACTCCAAGCTGTGCGCGGCTGCCCTTCATGCCTTTCATGCGGTCTGGCCCTTCGCACCCACGCGCACGTAGACAAGGTTGATGCTCTTCTTGTTGCGCAATGCGCCCGAAGGCAGGGCCAGGTTACCCAGCGGAATCTGCGCGATGAAGGCCGGCTTGAACGGGTCGCTCACGTCGAAAGCGCTGCACACCGTTTGGCCGGCGTTGGGCGTGCCGGGCAGTTCGTCCTGTTCGTGCGCCACGTAGAGAAGCGTGTTCTCGGGGTTGGTCCACAGCCCGTGCGATTCGCGGCCGTGGCTGAAGAAGGTGCCCACCACCTTGCGCTGGCCGCCCGCGGCGCTGCGGTCGATGATGGCGATGGGGCTGGATGCCACGCCGCCAGGGCCGCCGTCGTCGATGCGCGCCAGGCTGGCGTAGACCACGCTGCCGCGCGCGTTGCTGACGAACTCGACGTGGTTGGGCCGCGCGCCCATGCCCAGTGGCACGCTGTCGACAAGATCGAAGCCGCCCTGCGTCGAGCGGCACGACAGCGCATCGGCCAGCTTGTGCGAGAACCACACCTCGGCGCCATCGGACGTGGTCTTCATGAAGGGTGTGAAGCCGGGCTTGTCCTGGGCGCTGATGTCCAGCGTGGTCACGCGCTGCGGCTGGCTGCGGCCATCGGCGCCCGCGTTGACGCGGAACACGTCGACCTGCGACACCTTCTGGCTGGCCACGAAAGCCAGCGTGCCTTCGCGGTTGAACCACACCTGGGCCGGGCCGTTGAGCGTCGGCAGGAGCTGGCGGACGGCCGTCGAGCCCGCGCCGTCGGCGCCCTTCAACTGGCGCACGGCGCGGTCGACGTCGAGGATGGCAATGCGGTCTTCACCGCGCAGCGTGACCCAGAGCTCCTTTCCGTTGCGCGTGAAGGTGGGCTCGTGCGGCTCGCGGCCCAGCAGCAGGCCGCTGCTCAGGCGCTCGGGGTTGGTCGTCGGGCCGGCGGCCGGGTTGGGCGTGTTGCCGATCACGCGGCGCTGCTCGGCGTCGATGAGGTAGATGTTGCTGGAGCCGCGCCCGCTGGTGGCCAGCAGCCGGCCGTCGGGCGACGGCACGGCGCCGTGGGCGTCGATGCAGCCGTGGTACAGCGGCTTGTGGATCATCGCCGCGTGCGTAGGCGCCACGCCGGCGGTGACGTAGCGGAACGGCGGCCGCGGGTCTTCGTCGAAGCTGGTCAGGTTGATCGTGCTCTCGACGGTGTTGGTCTTGGGATCGATGACGACGAGCGTGTTGGAGTCTTCGTTGGTGATGAAGACGCGGTCGCGCGGGTCGATGCCGGGGCCGGCTGCGGTACCGGATCCGGTGCCGGGTGCGGCTGGTACCTGGGCTTGCACTGCGGGCAGCGCGCTGGCTGCAGCAGCGGCGAGCGAGTACTTGAGGATGTCGCGGCGTTGGGTGGTCATGGGTGCTTTCGATGTGGAGTGGGGAGCGGTCAATGCCGCGCCAGGAAAGGCATCAGCAGCGCGGCGAAGGCCTGCGGTGAACGCACGACGGCGTCGTGGTTGCTGTTCGGAATGGTGGCCAGCTCGGCCTGGGCGGCGCAGCGCTGCCAGGCGGCAGCGGACAGCGCCCACAAGGGCCGCGTGTCGGCGCCCACGGTCACCAGCGCCGGTGCGCGGATGGCACCCACCATCTCGCAACTGATGGGCTGTGGCGGCGCGTTCAGGGTCAGCGGCACGGTGCGCTGGTTGTCCAGCACCATGCGCTGCAGCGCCACGGGCTCGGCGTCGAAGCCGCCCGGCGGCAGCTTCAGCACGAATTCCCAGAACTGGCGCATCGCCGCTGGCGTGTCACCGCCGTTGGCGACGGTGCGGATGCGGCCGACCTCGCCGCCGAAGGCCGCGATGGCGGCCTTGCCCTCGGGCGTGCCGGTGATCAGGCTGCCGATGGTGGGCTCATGCAGGGTCAGGCTGCGGAACAGCTCGGGGTGCTGGCTGGCCGCCAGCGTGGCCACCGAGCCACCGTAGGACCAGGCCACGACGTGCACCGGGCCGGCGCCCAAACTCTGGATGAAGGCTGCCAGGTCAGCGGCGTGCATGGGCTGCGAGAAGCGCGCACCGCTGTCGTCCCATGGCTGCACGCCGAAGTAGCGCTGGTTGACGGCGATGTAACGGTAGCGCGCCGCCACTTGCGGGCGGTAGGCGTCCCACACGCGCTGGTCGCTCATCGAGCCGTGCACGAAGACCACCGGCACGCCCTGGCCTTGTTCGATGTAGCGGATGTCGGTGTCGTTGACGCGCACCTGCTTCTCGACGGGCGGTGCAGATGCGGGTACTGCAGGTGTCGGCGTCTGGCAGCCGGCCAGGGCCAGCGTCAGACTGAGCATCAAGCTCAAGGGCAGGGCAAGGGTGGGCATGGCGTCTCCGGTGGCGGGCTGGGTTCGGGCGCCTGCCAGCCTGCGCCGGTAGGACGTGTGGACGTGTGGACGT
>DNIF01000166.1:0-968 GCA_003485715.1 Gammaproteobacteria bacterium | reverse complement strand
GTGGACGTGTGGACGTGTGGACCAAGAGCGCGCCGCGCGCCGTTTGATTCCACTGCCGACTAAAAGAAGTGCCACACCGGCCCGTCCGCGGCCATCAGCGCCGGGCGCCCAGCTGCTGGTAAACCGCGGCCGACACCTGCGCCAACACGCTGCGGTCGGCGTCTGACGACAAGGCGTAGCCGAAAGGCCCGTCAACCCAGTAGAAGACATTGACCGCGCCTTCGCGCGCAAAGCGGAAGGCCGTGTCGGCGTTCTTCGCGCCCGGCTGGGGCGCCCCGCCCGGCCCGGCCGCGCTGCCCACGTCAGCGACGTCGTTGGACACATACAGCGTCAGCTTGCTGCCGAGTTCATTGCGGTACATGAACTGCGCCACCGGCCCCTGGCCACCCGGCAGCAGGCGTCCGCCCTCCAGCGTGTAGCCCTGCGACTGCAGGTGCGGCGGCTTCATCGGCGCGCCCATGCGCTTGGACAGCCAGGCCACGAGCTGGTCTTCGTGCGCGGCGTCCACTTCCACGGGCCGGCGCGCATCGGGGCTGTAGACCGCGTGCGCGACGGCGGCGCGCTGCGCGAAGCCGCTGGCAGACACCAGGGTCAGGCCACCCGGAGCCGGTTGCACAGCCGCCATGCGCGCCGCATCGTCACCGCCGGCGCCGGGCCCGACGCCGCGCAGCCCCCAACCGGTGGCGCCGCTCATGACGGCAATGGCCAACCCGGCGGCCAGGCGCTGCAGGTACCAGGGCGTTGGAGCTACGGCGCGCGGGCGCGCCGACTTCAGCAGGCGTTGCGGCGGCTGCTCGTCCAGCACGGGGTCGAACAGGGCGGGCAGCTCGCGCTTCTGCGCACGGTAGGCCTCGACGCGCTGCGCATCGTCGGGGCGCGCGGCCAGGTAGGCGGCGATCTCGGCCTCACGCTCTGCGGGCAGACGGCCATCGACAAACGCATGCAGCTCGGCCTCGGTGACCGGGGGG
>DNIF01000110.1 GCA_003485715.1 Gammaproteobacteria bacterium | reverse complement strand
CCCTCATCTATCACGACTGGGCGCTGGCCGGCGTCATGGCCGTGGCGGTGCTCATCAACCTGCTGCTCGCCTCCTTTGCCGGCGTGCTCATCCCCTGGACGCTGCAGCGCCTGGGCCGCGATCCGGTACTCGGCTCCAGCGTGCTGCTGACGGCGCTGACCGATGTCGCCGGCTTCTGTATCTTTCTCGGCCTTGCCACGCTGCTGCTGCTCTGAGCGGCTTGGAACCTGCCCGGGCATTCCGCACCGCGCTCAACCCACATCCGCGCCACCACGGCGCACCGATCCCCACAGACCGAACAAGGAAGACCCGCCATGCCCCTCCTGACTTACCCCCGCCCTGGCACCCGTCGCGGTGGCTTCGTCGGCGAGATGATCCGCTGGTTCATCATGGTGGCGATCTATGACCTGGTCATCACCGGCCTCGCGGAAGTGCTCGGGGTGTCCCGGCTGGTGGCAATCTTCATCTTCCTCGGGCTCTTGTTCCTGCTCGGCTTCATCGGCTACGTCATGCGCCAGAACGCCAGCGCCCGCGCCGACGAGCACTGACCGTACGCGTCCCGGAGCCCGAGGCCCTCAAGCCGCAGAGCGCCGCGAGCCCATTCCGCATGCAGTTCACCATCGCCCATTCGCCCACCTTCTCCACGCTCGAGGCCCGCTTCGCGGCCAGTGAGGTCCTGCAGGTCCAACCGGGCTCCATGCTCGCAATGAGCACCGGTTTCGAGCTCCGGGCCAGGCTGGGTGGGCATGTCGGGGGGCGTTCGCGCGGGGGCCGTGCCCTGAAGAGCATGCTCGCGGGGGAGAGCGCCTTCGCCTCGGTGTACACGGCCATGCGAGACGACCAGTGGCTGCTGCTGGCGCCGGAGGCCCTGGGTGAGATCGTGGAACTCGACGTGAGCGAGGGGCGGCAGTATTACCTCGCCCGCGGGGCCTGGCTGGCAAGCAGCGCCTCCGTGCAATTGCGCGTGGAATATGCCGGCGTGCGTGGCTGGATGGCGACCAGCGGCCTCTTCTTCCTGCGCACGGCCGGGCAGGGCGCGGTGTTCGTGGCGAGCTATGGGGCACTGGTGAAGAGGCAACTGGCCGCAGACGAGCGCGTGGTGCTCGACAACCGCTGCATCGTGGCCTTCAGCGACAGCGTGCGCTTCGAGACCGTAAAGGTGGCCAAGGGGCTCGGGACATCATTCCTGGCCGGGGAGGGGCTTGCCAACCGCTTCACCGGGCCGGGCGAGCTCATCCATCAAACGCGCCAGCGGCCCGCTGGCGGCATTCTCCGGGGCATCCTCGACGTCGCTACCTGATGGGCGGGAACGTGGGCCGACACCCGGTGCTGGCACCTTGGATCCGCAGTGCCGCTAGAACGAACCAAGCAGGCTGCCGAGCACAATCACCGCGACCAGCGCCAACAGGACGCCGACCACGGCCACCATGACCACGTCGAAGTAGCTCTGGCGATGGTTGCAGCCGCAGACCGCCAGCATGGTGACCACGGCACCGTTGTGCGGCAGGCTGTCCAGCGAGCCCGAGGAGATCACGGCGATTCGGTGCAGCAGATCCGGGTTGACGCCGGTGGCGCTGGCGATCTCCATGAAGGTCGGGCCGAGCGCCTGCAGGCCGATGGTCATGCCGCCCGAGGCGGATCCGGTGAGGGCAGCCAGGATGTTGATTGCCACCGCAAGCGATACCAGCGGCCCGCCACCCACGCCCAGCACCCATGCGCGCACCGCCTCGAAGGCCGGCATGGCGGCAACCACGGCACCAAAGCCGACCAGGCTGGCCACGCTCAGGACTGGCAGCACCGAGGCGTTGGCACCGGCATCGACGCTGTCGCGCAGGGCCGGCAGGCGGCGCCAGTTCACCAACACCAGCGCGACGCTGCCGACCAGCAGCGCGATGGCCACCGACCACACCCCGCCGACGGCAGCCAGCGAGCTGTAGCCCCAGCGTGATTCGGCCAGATAGGCGGTGTCGAGGCTTGGCAGGATGACGAAGGTCATCAGCAGGTTCACCGCGATCACCAGGGCCAGCGGCAGTACCGCCAGCCCGATGGAGGGGCGGTCGCTGGCTGCCTTGCCGTGGTCGATCTCGGCTGGATCGAACTCGCTCGCGGTGGTCGCCAGTTCCCGCAGCGTGACGTCGTCGGCCGCAAGTGCGGGTTCGGCACCGAAGCCCTCGCCGGCACGACGCGCTGCACGTTCACGCAGATCGAGCCACCACAGTCCGAAGCTGAGCATTACGCCGGCCGCGATCAGACCGAGACCTGGCGCGGCGAAGGGGGTGGTGCCAAAGAAGGGCATCGGGATGGCATTCTGGATCGCCGGAGTGCCGGGCAGGGCCGACATGGTGAAGGTCGAGGTGCCGAGCGCGATCGCGGCCGGCAACAATCGCCGCGGGATGCCGCTGCTCCGGAACAGCGCCAACCCCATCGGGGCCAGTACGAAGAAGGCCACGAACAGGCTGACACCGCCGTAGGTCACCAGCGCCCCGGCCAGTACCACTGCCAGCATTGCGCGGGTTGGACCGAGGCTGCGGGTCATCCAGTCGGCGATGGCGTCAACCGAGCCGGAGTCGTCCATCAGCTTGCCGAACAGGGCACCGAGCAGGAACAGTGGGAAGAACTGGGCCAGGAAGCCGGCGGCGGCACGCATGAAGGTCTGGGTCCAATGGGCCAGCAGCGGCTCCCCCGAGAAAAGCGCTGCGATCACCGCGGCCAGGGGGGCCAGCAGCAGGATTGTCCAGCCACGGTAGGCAAGCACCATCAGGAGGCTCAGTCCCAGCAGAATTCCGAGCAATCCCAGCATCATCTCAGTCGCCTCACCGCGATCCGCGGACTTGTGCCATAGGGAGGGTTCTTGTCATTCGCGCCCCGCCGTCGCGAGGGCAGCCAGCAACCGGAACCAGCCGTGCCGGCGGTGTGCAGTGGCCCGACAGATATGGGCGCCGCGTTTCGTTTCTGTGTTTGTCCGCCGCGCAGGCCACCCGAGCCTTTGCCGGAAACAGCGAAGGTATGGGGGGCAGGACGACGGTTGCCCAGCGGACCGCGCGGGTGAATCAGGGCAGCGGTGCGGCCCGGGGGTCGGCGGGGATGCGTGCCTCGGCAAAAAAGCGATGATCGAGGTGCGACAGCCATTGCTCGTCGCACATGCGCCAGCTGTACTGGCCGGGAGACGTGGCCCGTGCCAGACCGGCCATTCCCTGGGTCTGGTCCTCCCCGACGATGAGCACGAGTTCGACCTCATCGGCGGCGAAGCGCAGATGCGCGAGCTGCAGGGCCCCGGTGGTGAGGAAGTTCGCCCGGAAGACCTGCTCTGCCGGGTGTGCCTCACCGAAGGTCTCCTGCACGCTGCCGTCCAGGCCAAGCACGCGCAGTACGGCACGCGGTGCGGACGCACTCCCGTCCGCAGCGTCCTGAGCTTCTGGAACTGCTGCCAATGCTTCTGTCGAGATGGACTTGGTCGATCCGGGCCGGGCCGGGAAACACAGTTGCAGCCCGCCGCCGCCAACAAGTGGGCAGGCGAAGGTGGTGGTCTCGGGATTCGGACACAGGGGCAGGTAGGGTTCCGCTGCCAGGGCAGCCGGCCCACAGACGAAACAGGCGAGGGCGAAGCCGAATCGGCCTCGCTTGCCCACGCGGAAGGTCCAGTTGCTACTGCGGTTCACGAAGCGGCGCTGCATGCGGAGGGACCCCGGCGTGGTTCCGGCGGTGCCAACGAGCCCCACCTCGGCTTGAGACTAGCAGAGCTGACTTGCCCCTGGGTGCCCCCGGACAGGCACCTCCGGAAAACCCCGTCTCCGAGGGACGCACGCCTTGGTCCGGGTGTCTGGTCAGATTCCTTGCCAGGCAGAAAAGAAAAGGCCCCGGGGGAAGTGCCCCGGGGCCCACACTGCGGACTGCCTGCGAACTCAGTAAGTGCGCATCTGCACTGCGTCGAGTTCGACGCGGCGGTTCAGCCGCCGACCGTCCTCGTTTTCGTTGGTGGCGATGGGCTTGGATTCACCCATGCCGGAGACGGCCAGCCGATCGGCACTGATGCCCTGCGACTCCAGGTACTCGGCGACCGCCGCCGCACGGCGCTCGGAGAGCCCCTGGTTGTGGGCGTCGGAGCCCCTGCTGTCGGTGTGACCCACAATCTCCACGCGCACCTTGGTGTTCGCGCGCAGGGCCTCGACACCGCGGTCGAGGATCGTACGCGCCTCGTCGGTCAGCTTGGCCTGATCGAAGCCGAAGTGCACACCTTGAAGATCGGGCAACTCGGGGCAGCCACGGGAATCGACCGGAGTTCCCCGGGTGGTGTCGGGGCATTCGTCCAGGGTGTCGATTACACCATCACCGTCCGAGTCGGCCGGCGGCGCCGGCCGGGCCGCCGGCGCGGGTGGCGGCTCGGGTGCGGGGGCCGGCAGCGCAGCTGGTTCGCGGTGCTCGCACAGCACGGCACCGGCAAGCGCGCCGACCGCGGCACCGATGGCGGCACCACCGACGCGATCGATGTCGTTGTTGTCATCGGAGACGGCACCCCCAAGGGCACCGGCACCCAACGCCCCCATGAGGGCGCACATGCCCTTGGGCTGGTTGATCGATGCACAGCCTGTGAGTGTTAGCAGGGCGCCTACCAGCACCCCTCGGGACAACCATGTCGACATTGGAACCTCCTTGACGGCGCGGATTGCGTTTGCGGGCCTGGGCCCGACGACTTCGAAAGTCTTCGAGGACAGACGTCCAGGCACGCTGGGTGGCCCGAACGGAACACCAAAACTCACGGCAGGATAGTGTCGCGAACACGCAACGGCAAGCACAATTCGTTGGCTGCACGCCGCAACTTGACGTGTCAAGGTACGTCACTTGCGCTTTTCCCAGCCTAATTGCGGACGGATTCCCGGATTTCCTGGAAGCTGGGCCCCCTCAGGTTGTTGCGAAGACGCAGCGTCTACTGCCTCTTGCGCGGGCGATGCAGCGATTGCGAAGTCTGAACCAGCGGGCAGAGTGTCGTGATGCGCCTCAGGACGGGTGATCGGGGGGCTTTCCGCCCGAGTCACCCGCCGCCGCGCACAGTCCGCCAATATCGCCCGACGAGTCGTGGCATCCGCCGCGCCCCAGGCGGCGATTTCGGCGACGCTGCGCTGGCAGCCGATGCAGATGCCGAAGGGGTCCAGGCGGCAGACGCGGATACAAGGAGATGAGACGAATTCGTCCCGGGTCATGGTTCGAGTGCCGATTGTTGGGCTCAGCGCATGCGCCCCGTGCTGCGGCGCCCATTCTCACTCGGCAGAAGGCGATCCTGCCACCCACTGCCGCGACGCAGGCAGCAGCCTCGAGGTGGACCTGCGGAGTTCCTGCGAGATGTGCGTCATGGGAGCGCTGAGCGTCTTCGCCATGGGCAGCGGGATGCCAATCTACGGGCGGGCAGCCATACTCCCGGCGCGCGGCGCGGGAATCCTCGGCGGCTTGGTATTAAGCCCCGGTTCAGGCGCGCGCG
>DNIF01000266.1 GCA_003485715.1 Gammaproteobacteria bacterium | reverse complement strand
CCGGCCTCCAGCATCTGACGCATCGTGACTTCGGCCATGCGGCCTCCTTCTTGATCGACTTGGGTTGGGCCTCCACGACCCCGACCGCCCGACCTGCCCGACGCTGCCATGGAGGCTGACGCGGGGAGGCACCCGGGCGACCGCACTAGCGCGGGTCGTGTGTGGAATGGGCACGCGGGCCACGGCTTGACCGTGAATCGCGCGCCTGACGTGCCGCGGGACGGTTGCCCCGCGAAGCCGGCGGTTTATACCATGCGGGCACCCGACCAACCAAGAAGCGCCCGCCCCCGGCACGCAGTGCGACAGCCAGCCGGGTCGTGGCAGCCCCTTTTCCCGGGCGGCGGGCACCGACACGCCCCGCCCCGTCGCCCGCGACACATCCATCCGGTTCCCGAGGTCCATGGCGATCCACATCAAGACTCCTGACGAAATCGAGGCCATGCGCGTGGCCGGCCGCCTCGCTGCCGAGGTGCTCGCCTTCATTGAACCCTACGTGAAGCCGGGCGTGACCACCGACGAACTCAACGATCGCTGCCACCGCTACATCACCGAAGTCCAGCAGGCGATCCCGGCACCGCTCAACTATCACGGCTTCCCGAAGTCGATCTGCACTTCGGTGAACCAGGTGGTCTGCCATGGCATCCCCGGCGAGCGGGTGCTGAAAGAGGGCGACATCGTCAACGTGGACGTGACCGTCATCAAGGACGGTTTCCACGGCGACACCAGCCGCATGTTCACGCTCGGCGAACCCGGCGTGCGTGCACGGCGACTGGTCGAAGTGACCTACGAGTGCATGGCCCTGGCGATCGAACTGGTGCGCCCGGGCTGTCATCTGGGCGATCTCGGTGCCGCCATCCAGCGACACGCCGAGGCCTGCGGGTTTTCGGTGGTCCGCGAATACTGCGGTCATGGCATTGGCCGGGTCTTCCACGAGGAGCCGCAGATCCTTCACTACGGCAGCCCGGGAACCGGCATGCCGCTCGAGCCCGGCATGACCTTCACCATCGAGCCCATGATCAACGCCGGCAAACGGCACGTGAAGCTGCTACCGGATCGCTGGACGGTCATCACGCGTGACCGGTCACTGTCTGCCCAGTGGGAACACACGGTGCTGGTGCACGAGCAGGGGGTTGAAGTCCTGACCTTGCGACCGGAGGAGACGGCCCTTGCCAGCCGGGTGGGTCAGCCGTTGCCCGTTCCGCACCCAGCGCAGGGATGAACGTCAGGCCGCCCGTGCCTGCGTCTGACCGCCCCATCGAGTCGGCACCGGACGCGCGCGACTCGTCGTATTCCTCACCGGCCACCCGCTCGGCGGCCACTCGCGCCCTCCTCGCCCGCCTGCCGGCCGAGATCGAACAGGTCGATTCGCTGGCTGCACCGGCGCAGACCATCTTCCGCGAACACCTGCGGTGTGGTGCCGAGTTGTTGCTCGAGGCCTACCGCGCAGGTGAGGCCGTGGAGGTGCTGGTCCGCACCCGGGCCGCGATGGTGGATCACGTGCTCATCGAGGCCTGGCGCGCTGCCGGTCTGGCTGGCGAGCAGAAGGTTGCGTTGCTGGCAGTCGGTGGCTTTGGACGTGGCGAGCTGCACCCGGGATCTGATGTGGATGTGGGTGTCGTGCTCGGCAACGGTCGTGTGCTGACTGAGCGTAAGCCGGCCATCGAGACCCTGGTCGGCTTCCTGTGGGACATCGGCCTCGAACTCGCCCTGTCGGTACGCACAGCTCGCGAGGTGGCGGCCGAGGCGGCGAAGGACATCACCGTGATGACCAATCTCACCGAGGCGCGCCACCTCGCTGGGGACGACACGGTAAGCCGATCCATTCTGGCCGCCATCAATCCCGAGCGCATGTGGCCGGCCGAGGCATTCCTTGCGGCGAAACTCGCGGAGATGGAGCAACGCCACCATCGCCACCACGATACGGCCCAGAACCTCGAGCCGAATCTGAAGGAGGGCCCTGGCGGCCTGCGGGATATCCATACCATCGGCTGGGTGGCCAAGCGCGCCTTCAATGTGCGTTCGCTCGAGGCCCTCGCGGTCGAGGGCTTTCTCACCCCGGCCGAGTTGCAGGAGTTGCAATCGGCTCAGGCCTGTCTGTGGCGCAGCCGCTGGACGCTGCACACGCTGACGGGGAGACGCGAGGATCGGTTGCTCTTCGACTACCAGCGAGCCGTTGCCGCCGCCTTCGGCTTCACGGATCCGGATGGCACCCACGCCATCGAACAGTTCATGAAGCTGCACTATCGCACGGCGATCAACGTCACACGCCTCTCGGAGTTGCTCATCGGTCTCTTGACCGAGCGCCTGCACGCGAAGGACCGACCGCATCACCCGGTTGCCGTCTCGCGGCGCTTCCAGGTCCACGACCGCATGCTGGAGGTGATCCAGCCGCAGGTCTTCCAGCGCAATCCATTCGCGCTGCTCGAACCCTTCCTCATTTTGCAGCAGAACCCGGAGATACGCGGTGTCTCCCCGCGCACCATCCGCCTCATCCGCGAGCAGGCGGCGCGAATCGACGATCGCTTCCGTACCGATCTGCGCGCGACCAGCCTGTTCATGGAGATCCTGCGGCAGCCCCGTCGTCTGGGTGAAGCGCTGGAACGCATGCACCGTTATGGCGTACTCGAGCAATATCTGCCGGTCTTCGGGCAGGTCGTCGGCATGATGCAGTTCGATCTCTTTCACGTGTACACCGTGGATGAGCACACCTTGCGCGTGGTGCGCAATCTCTCGCGCTTCTGGTCGGACGATCTCTCCGAGACTTCGCCCCTAACGGCCTCCCTTGCCCGCAGCATTCCCAAGCCGGAGCTCCTGTTCGTGGCCGGCCTGTTCCACGACATCGCCAAGGGTCGTGGGGGCGATCACTCGGAACTCGGCGAGCGGGAGGTCATAGACTTTGCCGCCGCCCACCATCTCTCACCTTACGACTCGCGTCTGGTTGCCTGGCTCGTGCGCAATCACCTGGTGATGTCACGCACCGCCCAGCGCAGCGACATCGCCGATCCGGAAGTGGTCTCGCGTTTCGCCCGGCTGGTCGGCGATCGCGATCATCTGAACTACCTCTATCTGCTCACCATCGCCGATATCAGCGGCACCAATCCGGCGGCCTGGAACAGTTGGAAGGACGCCCTCCTCGCCGAACTCTACCGCAATACCCTGCGCGCCCTGCGTGGTGGTCTGGAGAGTCCGCTCGACAAGGCCGAGCGGCTCGAAGAGACCCGATCGGACAGCCGCCTGCTACTCGTGGGCACCGGCCTGCCACGCAAACGGCTGGACGCCCTCTGGGAGGATTTCGGTGAGGATTATCTGCTGCGGCATCGTCCGGACGAGATCGCCTGGCACAGCCAGAGTGTCGCCTCGGCTCGCGCGACGGATCTACCGCTCGTACTGGTGCGCCGACGCACGGCTCGGGGAGGTAGCGAGGTCTTCGTCTATACGCGGGATTCCGATCGCGTCTTCATGCTGACGACTGCCGTGCTCGAACAGCTCAATGTCACCGTACAGGACGCGCGGATCATCCGTTCCGCAAGTGGGCATACCCTGCACACCTACATCGTGCTCGATGCACAGTCGGGGGGAGTGCTGGAGAGCGAGGAACGCGCCAATGAAATAGTCCGGCGCGTACGCGAGGCCCTCGGTGAGCCGGAACGTCCGCGTCGGGCACCCAGCCGCTGGCATAATCGCCAACTCAGGCACTTCCATCACCCCACCCGCGTGTCTTTCAGCCAGGATCCGGCCAACCAGCGCACCGTGATGGAGGTCACTGGCACCGATCGGCCAGGCTTTCTCTATCGCGTGGCCTTGGCGCTGCATCTGTGCGGCGTACGCCTGCAGAACGCGAAGGTCGCCACCTTCGGCGAGCGCGTGGAAGACATCTTCTTCATCACCACGCTCGATGACCATCCCATCCGGGACGAGCTGAAGTTCGAGTGCCTGCGCAACACGGTGGCCGAGGCCCTGGCTGAACGTTGAGGTTGCTCTGGTTGTTACTCGCCATCTACCTTGCGTTTGCACCAGCCAGATGATGCCACCTCGCGACGAGGCCGAGTTGCTCGCCCGCGCCCTGGCCATTGCCGGGATGCCGCTTGCTTCGCTTGCCACCCGTGCGCCATCGACCCGGCACAAGGGTTGGTCTGGAGAGACGATCGAGCGGGCACTCGGCGTGCCGGACTCGAACTACGCTGGCCCCGACTTCCCCGCGCTCGGGATCGAGCTCAAGACCATCCCGGTGGACTCCAGCCAGCGGCCGCTGGAGAGCACCCATGTCTGCACGCTCAACCCGCACGAAGACACCACCAGTGATTGGCCCCGTTCGCGGGTACGAGCGAAGCTTGCCCGCGTGCTGTGGATACCACTGCTGGTCACGGTGAGGAACGATCCCGCCAGCCGCATCGTCGGCCAGGCACTGCTCTGGTCGCCCACTGCGGCCGAGGAGGCACGCCTCAAAGCCGACTGGGAAGAACTCATGGAACGCGTGGCCTGCGGACGGCTCGAGGAAACCACCGCCCGCATCGGCGAGTGGCTGCAGTTGCGTCCAAAGGCGGCGCACGGGCGGATTACGGCAGCGGGACACGCCGCCGACGGCACGCCAGAGGCGCAACTCCCGCGCGGCTTCTACCTGCGCCCGGCCTTCACCGCGCGCCTTCTGGCCAGGCACTACCTTCAGCGTTGCTGATCGCTTCCAGAACCGCGCCGATAGCGCGCGGGACGCTAGCCTGGTCTCTCCCGGCGCGCGAGACAGAGGGATCCATCACAGCAGCAGGTTGACGTCGAGCAGCATGACATCGATGCCCAGCGGCGGGCCGTCGATTGAGTCCGAGGAGGCCCAGCGCGCGTCGATGAAGACATCCCTCGTGATACCGAGGCGCCCCCCGAGGTACCAGCCCTCGGCATCCGTTCCGGCGAGATGGAAGATCGACTCGGTGAAGGCATCCAGCACGGCGTCGCGCTGGCTGTGCTTGTACATCCAGAACACATGCCACTCACCCCAGGCACTGAAGGCGGCCACGGGCCCGTTGGCCGCGCCGATGTTCGGATTGCCGATGTCCAGACGGAATTCATAGGCGTGGGTCCGCGGCTCGAGGTCGAGGCCGGTACGCTCGAGGATCTCGCGACGGGAGAATCCGACATTGCGCATGTGTGATGCGGTCAGGATCAGATATTGCGAAGGCGTCAGCGGCAGTTCATAGCTCGCCGTCAGATCGACGATGTTGAAATCTGCGGCGAGGCCGACCAACCGTGGTGCGGCCACCGTCTCACCGATGTCGTTGCTGATGCGTGCGAGACTGTTGCCCTTGGTGAAGAAGATCGGTGCGGTGAAATCCATGTCACGACGTCCGAAGGCATTGGGAACGGCGGCGACATTGTTGTAATCGAAGTAGCCAGCGCCGAACTTGAGGCGCCCGAGCTTGCGCAGATCGAGATCCATGCCACCCTGGCCTGCCACCAGGAAGCGGTCCTGATCGCTGAACTCGAATTCGGCGAGCGACGACACCCCGAAAGTGAGGTAGAGCGAGCCCGGTTGTGACACGCCAAAATTTACGAAGGGGCTGCCGCCCCAGCGCTGCGTGGATGCCCCCTGATCGATCTGCCATTGGGTGGTGAGCGCCAGCCCCTCGAAGTGGACGTCGCGGTCGAACATGGTCTCACTGGTGAACCACGGGTTCGGGTGACGTCCCGCCTGCACGGTGAGCCAGTCGAAGTCCATGTCGGTGTAACGATACTGTGCGAACAGGCGCTCGATCACCACCTCATATTGCTGTCCGGTCTGACCGAGCGTCTGGTTGAGACCGATGGGCGAGCGCTCGTTGCTGGTCGACAGACGAATACCGGATTCCAGCCCATCGCCGAAGTTGGAATCGATGGCCAGACGCAAGCGCGTGCGGAAGCGCGTGCGTGCCTCGGTGGTATTGAGAAAGACGCTCTGCGGATCCTCTTGCTGCAAGGCGGCGAGCCCGCCCGCCCGATTGATGGCGAGGAAATTGAAGTAACTGAAGGGCTGGTTTTCTTCAGCGAACATCGCGTTCTCGGCGCGAAGACGAAAATCACCGCTGATCCGGAAGCGATCCACCCAGGCAGGCAACGCCGCCGGTATGCCCCAGCGCTCCTTGCGGGCCGACGCCTTCACGGCATCGGTGACGCGCCCCGCAACCGACTCCGTGATCTCCTCACGCAGAGACTCGCGTACCTGCTCGGGCACGTAGTACACATGTACGGCGTCTGCATCGGCCTCCCCGGCACCAGCCCCCGGATCCCCCTCTGCCACTGCCGGATCGGCCACCTCAACCCGCTCGCCCTGCACCGTCTTCTCGGCCTCGGCCTGAGCCTCGCGGATCATCTGGTCGGCCTCTTCACGCGGCAGGACGCCACGACGCACGAGCGCCTCGATCAGATTGAGCGTGGCATGCCGGGCCACGAGTGAGGCCTCGTAGGCGTCGGCGCGCGCCGACTCGACCGGTAGCAGAACGAACGGCACCGCGGACAGCGTGCTGACCGACGCGACCGCGAGCAGAAGGGACAGCGGGCGTTTGAACCCGCCCGTTTCAAGCACTGGCATTGAGGCGCACCTTGATTGGAAGAGGCATTTCCGGGGGTGGGCTGCGATCGAGCGTCAACGAAAGCCGCGCCAGCGCCTGTTGAAGGAGACCATCGACCGTCTCCTTGCCACTGGGCTCGGCGAGCTCCACCCGTTCGATACGACCGGTGCCATCGACCCATACGTGGGCGACGACACTGAACTTTCCCTTCACCCCCGACTTCTGCAACTCGCGGGTCAGCGCCCGCGCCAGCTCCGTGCTCGCCCGTTGGCCGTACCAGACGACGGCGTTGCCGCCCCCTCCCCCACCGATGCGCGGCGAACCCGTGCGCAGCCCGAAGCCGAGTCCGTCGCCCGTCGCTTCACCTGCGGCCAACGGATCGGGACCTGCTTCGGGCTCCTCGTTCGCCGGCTCCGGCTCGGGTTCCGGCTCAGGCTCGGGCTCCGGTTCGGGTGGCTCGATCTCCTCTGGCTCCGGCGGCTCTGGCGGTTCGGGTGGCGGGGGCGGAGGTGGTGGTGGGGGCGGCGGCTGAA
>DNIF01000204.1 GCA_003485715.1 Gammaproteobacteria bacterium | reverse complement strand
CGGAAAGCCTGATTCGCCCGCCAACTTCCAGCTTGAACCTCTGGTTCAGGTCGACGGTCCACAGCGGCCCAGCGGGGGGTGCTCCCTTTGAATTTCTGGCTCATCAAGAGCGAGCCGTCAGTCTTCAGTATCGCAGACCTCGAGGCTGCCCCGGGCCAGCGCACCCACTGGGACGGGGTTCGCAATTATCAGGCGCGCAACTGGCTGCGCGACACCATGCGCTGTGGTGACCGTGCCTTCTTCTACCACTCCAACGCGCCTGAGACCGGCATCTCCGGCATCGTGGAAGTGGTGCGCGAAGGCTATCCGGATCCCAGTGCCTTCGACCCGGCCGACCCACATTACGACCCGAAGAGTCGCGTCGACAACCCTGCCTGGTACTGCGTGGACGTGCGTCTGGTCGAGCGCTTCCCAGAGGTCCTCCCGCTCGCGGCGCTGAAGGCGAACGCTGAGCTGGCAGACCTCGCTCTCGTCCGGCGCGGCAATCGGCTTTCGGTGATGCCGGTTTCGCCGGCCGAGTGGCAGGCCATCCTCGCCATGCGCGCCGACTGCTGAAGGCAGACGGCTAGAACGTCTTGTCCGGCTCGCGTTCGAGGTCGGCGCGGCTTGCCCAGCAGAGCGGGCAGTCCACCTCGGTGAGCCGGCCCGCGTGCGTGTCGCGGGCTGGACGCGGCAGTCCATCGCGCGCTTCCATCGCGCGATAGAGTCGGTTCTCGAGTGCAATGACCTCCGCCTCGTGCGCATGCGGATAGACGCCCCCGGTCGCCGCCTGCGAGAAGCGACCTGGCGCAGCATGGATTACATAGACGTGCAGCAGCTCGTGCAGGAAGGCATCGGCCGGCATGGCGGTGCAGGCGGGCTGCCCGCTGCAGCCACCAGCGAAGTGCATCTGCGCTGCGGCCTTGAAGTCGAACAGCACCCGGATGCCTAGTACCGATCCGCCCTGCACCTTGGCCTGGGTGAGCCAGGTTCCATCGCGGGGTTCCAGGGTCCAGGGGTGGGTAGCCAGCACGTCGAAGAGTCGCACGACTTCCGGATGGCGCGCGTAGTAGTGCGCCACATCAGTCAGTGTCGCGCGCATGGACGCTGCTACCGGTCGTGCGAGCCGCTGCAGCAGCAGGGCCTCGATCCGGCTCGTGGCGTCGTGATCGACCGCAGCATCCAGGCACGGAGAGGAAGGGGCGGAGGCGTTCGTGTTGCACTCGATGAGTCCGACGCCCTGCACCACGCGGCGCGCAGCGGCGAGCCGGGCCCGACCGATGTACAGCCGCCCCACATCGTCGCGCATGAGTCGCCGTTCCCGTTCGGCCTCACGCACGGCAGGTAGCGACAACGCATCCGCCGTTGCTTCCGGAGCGAGCGCCACGGCGACTGGGCGTGGCGACTCGATCCGCTGGCCTGCCCCGGCATCGCCGGCCAGGGCCGAGCGCGTGAACAGACCGGCAGCAACGGTGAGGGCGAGGGCTGCGCGCCGCCGATCGTTGGCGACTGCGGTCAGCCGCTCCCGCCGGTCGACCATCAGCGCTGCATCCAGGCGCCGGGCGATCACAAGCAGGGCCGACCAGGCTTCGGGTTCGCTGACGGCCAGCCCGCCCCGATGGAACAGGCAAAGGCGGCCGCCGACACGGGCGAGATGGAAGCCCCCGAGGTCGCGTCCGGGGAAGGCGCAGCGCCAAGCCCGCGCCTCAGTCTGCTCCAGGGAGGCGAGGTTCGCTGTGGTCGCGCTCGAGCGCTGCCGAGTGTCGTCCGTCATCCCGTTCCTCCGCCGTCGCCGGTGCGTGACCTCCCCGAAAGTGGGGGAGGGCTTCGGGATTCCCTCCGAAGGCGCTGCAAACGCACAAGCAGTGCAAAGTCGGGTATCGACCGGGGGCGTTCCGGGTTGAGATGCGGGTGATGGTCGCGCCCTGCCGGTCAGTGGCGTGGTTGGGGTGATCGGCTGGACAGTCCGCCTGACGGCGACCGCTGAGGCCGACTTCGAACAGCCCCTGCGCTGTACGGCCGCCGTTGGTCCGACGCCGCCGGGCGCCCCCTAGACGTTGAAGCGGAAATGCACGACGTCGCCGTCGCGCATGACGTACTCCTTGCCTTCGAGCCGCCACTTGCCGGCCTCCCGGGCCCCTGCCTCACCGCCACCCGCGACGTAATCGTCGTAGGCGATGACCTCGGCGCGGATGAAACCTCGCTCGAAGTCGGTGTGGATCGCGCCGGCCGCCTGCGGGGCGGTGCTCCCCTTGCGAATGGTCCAGGCACGCGCCTCCTTCTCCCCGGCGGTGAAGAAGGTTTGCAGGCCAAGCAGGGCATAACCGGCGCGGATCACGCGATCGAGCCCCGGCTCGCTCTGCCCCAGCGCGGCGAGATACTCGCTGCGCTCGGCGTCGTCGAGGTTGGCCAACTCGGCCTCGATCGCTGCACAGACCACGACCACGCCAGCCCCCTCGGTCTCCGCGAGCGCCCGCACACGGTCCACATGGGCGTTGCCGGCAAGCTCACTCTCCGCCACGTTGGCCACGTAGAGCGTGGGCTTGGCGGTGAGGAGTGACACCTCCTTCAGCCGCGCCTGGTCCTCGGCGCTGAGTTCGAGCACGCGGGCGGGACGACCCTCATCGAGCACGGCCAGCACCCGCGTCAGCAGGGCCTGCAGGGCAAGCGCCTCCTTGTCTCCGCCCTTGGCCTGACGCGCCGTGCGATCGAGGCCGCGACGCACGGTGTCGAGGTCCGCCAGAGCGAGCTCGGTCTGGATGGTCTCGATGTCGGAGATCGGGTCCACTCGACCCGCGACGTGCACGACGTTGTCATCCTCGAAACAGCGCACGACGTGGGCGATGGCCTGGGTCTCGCGGATGTGCGCCAGGAACTGATTCCCCAGACCTTCACCCTGGCTTGCACCGGCGACGAGGCCGGCGATGTCGACGAACTCCATGCTCGCCGGCACCACTCGTTGCGGCTTGACGATGGCCGCCAGCCGATCGAGGCGAGGATCAGGCACGGCGACCACCCCGACATTCGGGTCGATGGTGCAGAAGGGGTAGTTCTCCGCCGCGATGCCGGCGCGTGTGAGGGCGTTGAACAACGAGGACTTGCCCACATTCGGCAGACCAACGATGCCGCACTTGAAGCCCATGGTTGGGTCCTCCTGGAAGGGGTGGGATGAGGGTATGGGAGTACTGCGACGCAGAATCCCCTAGCTCGGCGGGCTTGGGGCCTTCACACCGCGGCGGTTCAACAGGTTCATTACTCGCTCGGCCTCGCCCCCGAGCACTGCCGGCAGTTCGCGCAGGGCATCGCCGATGGCACCATCGATGGACTCGCGCTCGGCCGCTGACGGGCGTCCAAGTACGTAACCGACCACTTGCGGCGCCGAACCCGGGTGGCCGATGCCGATGCGCAGACGCAGGTAATCACCCGTACCCAGCTTCTCGGCGAGGTCGCGCAGGCCGTTATGACCGCCGTGGCCGCCGCCACGCTTGAGCCGCACCGCCCCGGCCGGCAGATCGAGGTCATCATGCACGACGAGGATCTCGCGGGGTTCGATGCGATAGAAGCGCAGGACGGCACCGACGGCATCGCCGCTGCGATTCATGAAGGTTTGCGGCTTGAACAGCCAGCATTCACTGCCACCATCGAGGCGTGCAAGTTCGCCTTGCAGCTTGGCCTCACGCCGGAAGCGCAGTTGCGCGCCGTCCGCCAGACGGTCGAGCAGCCAGAAACCGGCGTTGTGCCGGGTGGCGGCATATTCGTCGCCCGGGTTGCCCAGACCGACGATGAGCCTGAGTGGGGCGTCGGTAGCAGCCATGGTCGTGGCCCGAGCCCGGTCGCAGCGTCAATCACGCCGGGCCGGGCTCGGACCAGTGGGCTCAGGCCTGACCGCCCTCGGCACCTTCTTCGCTCGTTGCCCCGCGTTGCAGGTGCACCGATACGATGGCGGTATCCTCGCCGTGATGGACCAGCGCGGTGATGCGCACGCCCTCGGGCAAGGTGAGATCGGATGCGTGCAGGATGGTGCCCACTTCGAGGTTCTGCAGGTCGACGGCGATGAATTCCGGCAGGTCGCGTGGCAGACACTCGATCTCGAGATCGCTCGACAGGTGACTGATGACCGCCCCCTGGTTCTTGACCGCCGCGCTCGCAGCCTCGTTCAGGAAGTGCAGCGGCACGCGCATGGTGATGAGCTCGTCCTCTGCCACGCGCTGCAGATCGAGGTGCAGCACCTGCATCTGGAAGGGGTGACGCTGGAGGTCCTTCAACACCACACGCTCGCTGCTGTCGCCCATGCGCAGGGTCAGCACGTGGGAATAGAAGGCCTCATGGGCCAGCTTCTTCCACAGCTCGTTGTGATCGACCGTGATGGCGATCGGATCCTTGTGGGCACCGTAGAGGATGCCGGGCACCTTGCCCTCGCGACGCAGGCGGCGGCTCGCACTCTTGCCCTGCAGTTCGCGCGCTTCGGCGATGATTTCAAATTCCATGCTGGATGACTCCTGTTGCTACTGCATGAAGGGCCCGGGCACTGCGTGCCCGGGCCGGTCAGGATCCGGCCGCGACCAGCCGGATCCCCGTGACGGCCCGGATGGGCCGATGCTGTCTGCCCACGCGATCCTTCCGGATTGGCGAGTGGGCGCTGGATTTGCTGCTGCTTCGGTCGGTCAGTCCACGAAGAGGGTGCTCAGGGATTCCCCCTCATCCACCCGTCGCATGCACTCGGCGAGCAGTCCCGACACACTCACCTGGCGGATGCGCGAGCAGGCCGCAGCATCGGGACGCAAGGGGATGGTGTCGGTGACCACGAGTTCATCGAGCGTGGAGCCCTCTACGTTGGCAACCGCTCGACCGGACAGCACGGGATGCGTGCAGTAGGCGGCAACGTGCACGGCCCCACGGTCTTTCAGCACCCGCGCGGCTTCGCAGAGGGTGCCGGCGGTATCGACCATGTCGTCGATGATGATGCAACTGCGCCCGCTTACGTCGCCGATGAGATTCATCACCTGGGCCTCGTTTGGGCGGGAACGGCGCTTGTCGATGATGGCGAGGTCGGCCCCCTCGATGCGTTTGGTCACGGCGCGGGCACGAACCACGCCGCCCACGTCCGGTGAGACCACCATGAGTCCTGCCCCGGAGCCGGCCTTGCGGCGGTAGATGTCGCCGAGCAGCACGGCGGAGGAGTAGAGGTTGTCCACCGGGATGTCGTAGAAACCCTGGATCTGATCTGCGTGCAGGTCCACCGTGAGCACGCGGTGGGCGCCGGCGCTCTGCACCATGCGTGCAACCAGCTTGGCCGAGATCGGTACGCGCGCCGAGCGCGGCCGACGATCCTGGCGGGCGTAGCCCATGTAGGGAATGACTGCCGTGATGGTGCCGGCGGACGCGCGCCGCAGCGCGTCCATGATGATGAGCAGCTCCATCAGGTTGTCGTTGGTCGGCGCGCAGGTGGGCTGGACGACGAAGACGTCCCGCGAGCGGACGTTCTCCAACACCTCGACCATGATCTCACCGTCGCTGAAGCGGTCGACCAGCAACTTGCCGAGCGGCAGGCGCAGGTGTTCGCACACCGACTCTGCCAGGGCGCGGTGCGCATTACCGGTCATTACGACCATATTGGGGCTGGCGGCCCGGGCGACTTCAGGCTGGATCATGGTGATGGGGGCCTTCGCGAGCTGGCAGTGTGCGATGCACGGGGCGGAGTTGGTTGGGGTGCCAGGA
>DNIF01000231.1 GCA_003485715.1 Gammaproteobacteria bacterium | reverse complement strand
GGGCGACCGGATCCCCGTCACTGCCCCCACCGCCCGTCACCAACCCCGCAACAACACCCTGAGAGGGCGTGTCGGTCCGTCACCCTCACGCACCCTCGTCATCCCTGCGCGCACTCCGTCATCCCTGTCTGCGCACTCGGGGACCAACCCTCACCCCAAGCCCGCTCCCTATGGGAGCGGGCCCACGCCCGAGGTCAGCACGCGCTGCTGGGCACTCGCCGGCTCGACCGCACCGCCACTCAGATGCGCGTCCAGCCACCGCACCCAGCGAGCCGGCGACATGGGCCGACCGAAGTGATAGCCCTGCAGCACGTCACAGCCCAACCGGGCGAGCAAAGCGGCCTGCGCGGCGTTCTCCACACCTTCGGCCACCACCGACATCCCGAGGGTGTGGCCAAGCGTGATGATGGCCTCGACCACGGCCTGATCGTCACCGGCCGTCTGCATGCCGCGCACGAAGGACTGGTCGATCTTCACGGTGTTGATGGGCAGGCGACGCAGGTAGGCCAGCGAGGAATAGCCGGTGCCGAAATCGTCGATGGCGAGCTTCACGCCGAGGGTCGCCAGCCGCTGCATGAGATCGACTGAGTCTTCCCCCACCAGCATGATGCCCTCGGTGAGCTCGAGCTCGAGCAGCTCCGGCGGCAGCCCCGTCTGGGCCAGAACCCGCTCGACCAGGGCCGGGAAATCGCAGCGTCGCAGTTGCTCCACCGACACGTTGACCGCCACGCCGAGCGGCCGCTGCCAGCGGCGCTGCCAGTCACAGGCGGCGCGGCAGGCCTGCTCCAGTACGAAGGTGCCAAGCTCCGTAATGATGCCCGACTCCTCCGCCAGCCCGATGAAGCGCCCGGGAGAGACATCCCCGTGGGCGAGGTGATGCCAGCGCACCAGCGCCTCAGCACCGATCACCTCACCCGATCCGGCCGCGACCTTGGGCTGGAAGTTGACCTGCAGATCACCGAGTTCCACCGCCAGACGCAGATCCGCCTCGAGCGTCACGCGCTCACGCGCGCGCTGGTTGAGTTCCGCACGGAAGAAGAAGGCGTCGCCGGCCGGGTTACTCCGGCGGGCCTCGGCTACGGCGAGGCCGGCATTGGAAATGAGCGTCTCCGGATCGCTCCCGTCGTCCGGATGGAAGGCCACGCCCAGACGCACGCCCAGCACGACCTCCGCCGGACCAGTCAACAGTTGCAGGTGGATCGGGGCCATGCAGTTCGCCCGCAGGCAACGCAGATGAGCCTCCAGCGCCTCGGGCGTATCCAGGTCGGCCACGACGGCGAGGAATTCGCCCCCGCCCAGGCTGCCGATGGCGTCGAGGTGCAGAGGCCCCCGGCGCCCGAGCTCCGCCAGCCGCACCGCGATCTGCCGCAGCACCTCATCACCCGCGCTCATGCCGTGGCTGTGGCTCACTCGTTTGAAGTTCTGAATGTCGAGACGGATCACGGCCAGGCGCCCGGCCGATCGCTTGGCCCCGGCGAGCAGGTGTGTCAGCTCGCCCAGCAGATGCTGGCGATTGCCGAGCCCGGTCAACGGGTCGCGGGTGTTCAGCCGGGCGAGACTGCCCTGGGCCGAGCGCATCTCGGTGACATCCTGCAAGGTGCCGCCCAGCACGGCCTGGCCGAGGCTGCGGTCCACCACTTCGGCGTGCTGATGCAGGGTATGCCAACGACCGGAGTCGCCCTTGCAACGCCAGTCGAGCGCAAAGGGTTCACCGGCCAACAGGGCCGACGCCAGACTGCGGCGGTCCTCCGCATGCGCCAGCTCGATGAGTTGGGTGAGATTCTGCGGCAGCCGCCCCACCGGCAGCCCCAGCACCCGCTCGGGATGATCGCCCCAGACGAGGAGACCCTCGGCGTCGCATTCCCAATAGGTGATGCGGCCGATGCGTTTGACGGTCGCGAGCTGACGCTCACTGCGTGCCAGCGCACCGCGTTGCTCCTCCGCGCGCAGCAGGAAGCGCAACCGGTGTTCGATGAGGGCATCGGTCAGCGGCTGGAAGGCGAAATCCGCGGCCCCGGCGGCGAAGGCACGCTCGAGCTCGTCAGCCCCGGAGTTACGGAGCAGCGCGAGCACCGGCACGCCCGGCGAGCCGCTGCCGCCCAGGGCGAGATTCTCACACAGGCGATCTGCCCCGGGGAGATCGAAGTCGATCACACCCGCAGCCGGATGAGCCCGCCGCCGCCACGCCTGCACCTCGGCGTGGTCGGTCAGGTCGAGGACCCGCATACCGGCGGCCTGCACTGCGGCCATCACGATCCGTTCGCACGCCGCATCGTGGATGGCGACCCAGATGCGCGGGACGTTCTGAGTCGCAGGCAACGGCGTCTCCGGGACCTCCGTTGGGCCAGCGATGCGATTCAGGGTCAAGTCCTTCAATGCAGCCTGTTGCCCGCTAGCGGTGCGGGGCACGCCCCGGGGGCCGCCCGGGCCAGCAGGCGCTCGGCGTAGCGGCTGCCGAGGGACTGGCTCAGATCCCAGGCCTGCAACGGGGTTAGAGCGGGCACACCGGTATCAATCTCGCGCATGGCGTAGAGCAGATCCAGCAGGCGTATGAAGTCGCGCGCCAGGTCCGCATAGACGGCACCGCGCCCCTCCGCGGCGAGCAGCGCATAGGCTGCGCGTCCGTGCTCGATGAGACCGGGAAGGGTCAAGCCCGTGCTGTCCGCACGCTCGGGCAGAAGCCCGGCCCACAGCAGCATGAGGTCCCCGATATCGGCGAGCCCGGGCATCGGCTCCGCGTCCGTACCGAGACGCCGCCAGAGTTGCGTCTGTCGTCGCCGCAGGAGCTCAACCAGATAGACCGACTGTTCCAGGCTCAGGCAACAGTCGAGTTCGGCCTCGGCCTCGGTCACGAGCGCATGCCAGCGAGCGAGATCCGTAGTCGGGTCAGAGTGAAATCTGGGTGAAGGAGAGAGGGCAGTCTGCATGGTTCCAGTGTGTCGTCCGAGGGCGGGAGGACTTGACCTGTCGCGCGTGGGGATGAGCGATGCCATCTCTGGACAGCGCGCGCCCGCGACAGTGCCGAGGCACCCGTTTCGCGCACAACCGCCCCGCCCGCGGGCGTATACTCGAGTGCCACGGGGTGGTCTGCAGGAGCTTTCCTGGCCGCGACCGGCCCGGCCGCAGGCACAACCCGGACACCCCAAATCCTCCTGTCGATCCATTCCTGCGCCGCATGCCCGCTCCCAGCCCACCCTCAAGTTTCCAGGCCCTCATCCTGCGCCTGCAGGCCTTCTGGGCCGATGCCGGTTGCGTCATCGAGCAACCCCACGACATCGAGATGGGTGCCGGCACCTTCCACCCAGCCACCTTCCTGCGTGCGCTCGGGCCTGAGCCCTGGTGGGCGGCCTATGTACAGCCATCACGCCGCCCCACCGACGGCCGTTACGGGCAGAATCCCAATCGCCTGCAGCGTTACTTCCAGTTTCAGGTATTGCTCAAGCCCTCCCCGGCGGACATCCAGGCGCGCTACCTGGCCTCCCTCGCGGCAATCGGTGTGGACGCCGCCGTGCACGACATCCGCTTCGTGGAGGACAACTGGGAATCCC
>DNIF01000194.1 GCA_003485715.1 Gammaproteobacteria bacterium | reverse complement strand
TGGAGACGCTGGGTGCACGGCCGGTGGTGCGGGACCTGCTCGCACTCGCACGGGCGCTGGCCCATCCGGGCGACCGACTCGCCTGGCTCGCCTGCCTGCGGGCGCCCTGGTGCGGGCTGGACCTCGCGAGCCTCACCCATCTGGCCGATCCGACAGGCCCGGGTCTGCTCATGCAGCGGATCTTCGACGCAGCGGTGCTGAGTGGTCTCGCAGCCCCCATGCGCACACGCCTGACCGCCTGCCTGCCGGCCTTCGAGGAGGCGCTCGCGGGGCGGGCAACGGTCCCGCTGGCGCTGCGGGTGGCTCGCTGCTGGGTGGCCTTGGGAGGGCCCTTGTGCCTGACCGACGAGGCCGAGCGACGCACGGCCTGGCAATGCCTGCACCTCATGGCCCGGCATGGTGATGCCGATCTGGAGGCGCTGGAAACGGCACTCGGAAGCGCGCCCATCGACACACCGCCCGGTGCCGATGCGGGGCTTCAGGCCATGACCATGCACAAGGCGAAGGGGCTGGAGTTCGACGTGGTGCTGTTGGTGGGCCTGGGTGGAAAGGGGCGACCACGCGAGCGGTCGCTGCTCGCCGTGCAACCACGTCTGCGATCCGATGGCCCGGACGGGCTGCTGATCGCCCCCATCGCAGCACGACAGCAGCAGACGAACGCGGACAGCCCGATCGAGGCCTTCATCCACGCCCTCGGCGTGGAGGCGGAGCGCGCGGAAGACCTCCGCCTGCTCTATGTGGCGGCGACGCGGGCGCGGCACGAACTGCATCTGTTCGGGAGTGCCGTCTGGCGTGAGCCGAAGAGCGAGGATGCCGGCTGGAGCCCGGTGAAGAACACCCTGCTGTGGCATCTATGGCCGATCATCGGGTCGCCCTGGGGGCCACTCCCGGGCCCCACCGCACCGCCAACGAGCACTGAGCCGACAGTCGCGACAGTGGCGCAACCATCGCTCCGACGGCTACCGCCCGGCTGGGCCTGGCCCGAGCTGCCGCAGGATGTGGCCGCGACGGAAGGGTCGGGGGACGGCCTCAGGCCCGTCAATCCCGAGGCCCCGCCGGCCTACGAGTGGGCAGGGCGATCTGCGCGGGCCATTGGCACCACCGTGCACGCCGCGCTGCAAGTGATCGCGGGTGACGGCCTTGCTGCCTGGGATGGGGCACGGGTGACAGCCAGCCGCGGGCGTTGGCGCGCGCAACTGGCCGCCACCGGCCTGACCGGACCCGAGCTCGATGCGGCAACGGTGCGGGTGACGCGGGCCATCGAGGGCGCCCTCGACGACCCGCGTGGCCGCTGGTGCCTGTCGCCGCATCAGGCCGCCGAAAGTGAGTGGGCCCTCTGCGGCATGAGTGACGGTGAGCTGGTGCACCGCGTGATTGATCGCTTCCTGGTGGTGGACGATCAGATCTGGATCATCGACTTCAAGACCAGCAGCCACGACGGCGGCGCGGAGGAGGCGTTCCTCGACAATGAGGTCGAACGCTATCGGCCACAGCTCGAAGGGTACGCGCGCCTCATCGCCGCCATGGACGCGCGCCCCATCCACCTCGGGCTCTACTTCCCGCTGCTCCGGGGCTGGCGCAGTTGGCGAGCGCTCGCCTCGGCCGGCTGAGTCAGTTCTGTTCGACGCCGCCGCGGGCAGAGCAGCAGCGGACCGGCCAGGAGCGCCAGGGCTGGCGGCAACGGAATGATTTGGGTCGCGACCCCGGTGGGGCCCAGCACCTGTCCTTCCAGGAAGAAATTATCCATGCGCCAGGTGCCGCTGCCGCTGCTGGCACCCCAGCCCGAGAGTACGATGTCGAACTGGCCGGACAGAGATCCGGGCAGGGAGACGAGCCCGGCGTGGCGGGTGAAGGCGGTGTGAGTGCGCCCTTGGGCGAGGTCCAGTTCGGCGATGCGGAGCAACCACTGCTGGGCACCAGTGCCACTCGCCCGCTCGTCGAAGCCGAAGCCAGTGAGCGACAGCGTGTGACCAGGCAGCAGATTGACGCGCAGCACGAAGGCGTTGCCGTCTCCGTCCCAGCGGCTGGCCGAGATCGCACGGCCCGGGTTGCCGGTGGCGCTGGTGCCCGTCCCGACGACCGTGGTCCAGACATTCGCCAGCAGCCCCGTGGCCTGTAGATCCGCGCTGGCGCGGAAAAGCTCACCCTGGTCGAAGGAGTAGGCGAGGATGGGAGTGATGGTTGCGGCGCTGGATTGCTGCGGATTGAAGGTGCAACAAATGGCGGCGGCCATGAGTAGCTGGTGCAGACTGTGTGCAGACCGAGCGGGACGGCGTCCGCGGGTGGTCACGACGACGCGCTCCTGATGGACTGGGATGTTCATGCGAAAGGCTCCTTCAGACGAGATGGGGAATGACCGGGCGCCCCTGGCGGACGACCACCGGTCGGGCAGGCCACGGCCGTGCACCGTGGTGGGCAGAGCATTCGTCGCTGGCCGGGTTGAGCGTGAGTCGCGCGGCGTGAAGCGCGCCGTCGGCCCTGAAATCGGGTGGGCTGGGCGATGAGTGGATGGCAGCGAGCACTCAAGGGGGCCGGTGTCGGCCTGGTCGTCTTGCTGGGCATCGCCTGGTTCGCGCGCCTTACCCCCGGCCCCACAGATAACAAGGCCCCGGAACCGGGACCTCCCCCTCCCCCGCTGCCCGCCTGGGAAGAGGGCCGCGCCGGCCCTTCCCGCGCCCTGCCCGAACCGCCCACACAGGCCGAGACCCGAGACTTCCTCGCCGGCGCCAATGCCCGCTTCGACGCCACCCTCCCGGACCGCTGGCGTCTGGCGCTCCGGGAGGGCCGGCTACTGGGGCCAACCGGTGCGCTGGCCCTCAGCCGCGCAAGCGCGTTGCCGCTGGACCACGACGCGCGCCAGCAGGTGCTCACGGCCGTGGCACGCGCGATTGCGACGCAGGCGCGCCGCGACGATTTTGTGGCTGCTGAGGCCCTGCAGGCGGCACTGTTGCCGGACGAGGCAGTGGCAGCAGGCATCCCCGAGGCAATCACGCTGCTGGGAAAACGCCGCGCCCGAGCGGCCCACGATCCCGAGCGTGCTGCGCGCGTCGCTGCCGCCGTGGAGGTCGCCACCGAGGCCGTCGCACAGGGCAGCCCGACGAAACTCACGGAAGCCTTGGCCGCGCTCGACGCGGTTCAGCGGGAAGACCCTGAGCACGGTGCGATCGGGGACCTGACCGGCGCGATCACCCTCCGGGCCAGATCGGCCTGGGAGGCAGCGCTCGGCGCCAGCGACTGGCCGGCCATCGATAGCTGGTCGGTGTGGGCCGAGCGGCATCTGCCCGAGGCCGAGCGGCGTGACCTGGCCGCCGCCACCCGCGCCGCCCGCGACCGCCGGGCAGCACCGGCCCCCTCCGCCCCAGAACGCTGAGCGCCGCGTCGCCTTGGTCCGAACACCTCCGGAACACCGCCTTCGACCCTGAATGCAGATTGAAACGAGAATGCTTCGCGATTAGTCTACGTCCCTTTTCAAGCCCAAGGTCCGCTCAGAGGAGTTGCCGATGTCCCGCCCGCCCCGCACTGCCCACCCGCTCGTACTGACCGCGATGGCGCTGGCCATCGGCATCGCGGTCGTCACACCGGTCGTCGCCGGGGGCGCGGGCAACCAGAGGCCCGCAGCGGCCCGAGTCGTGGACGCGGATGCCGCCATGGCGGAACAGACCACGGTGAATGATGCCGCGCTGGCGATGGAGTCCCGCGCCCGCGAGTCCGAGGGCACGACCACCCTGCCCGAGCGCGTGCTGCCAGCGATCGAGGTAGTGGACGCCCGCGACGCTCCCGAGGCCCGGCGCAACCAGATGCCACCGGTCACGGAGGACGGCCGCATTACCCTCGGCAAGCGCACGACCGTGGTCGAGATGGATGAGCAGCCCATCATCATCAACAACAACCTGCGCCAGACCTTCGCGCGCCTGCCCGGCCTGTTCATTTCCGAGCAGCAGATCCCGAGCATCTTCAACGTGAACTACCGCGGCCTCGGCGACCCGCACGAGTCCGAGTTCATCGGCATGTTCGAGAACGGCATCCCGCTCGCGAGCGACCCCATCGGCTACCCGATGATCTACTACGTGCCGCCGACCCAGCGCGTGCAACGGGTGGAATTCATTCGCGGTGGCGCCGGTCTGCTGCATGGCCCGCAGCTCGGGCCAGTCATCAACTTCGTCTCCCGGCGTGCCGACCCCTCCAACCTGGGTCGTTCGATCACCAGCGAACAATCGGCCGGCAGCGACGGGATGCTGTCCACCTTCAATGAGTTCGGCTGGGGCGATGGTGAGTACGGCGCGTACGCCCAGTTCGATCATCGGCAGGCCGATGGCGAGCGCGCGAACTCCGACTTCGGCGTGTTCAGCGGGCGCATCTCTCTCGCCTGGCAACCCAGCACCGCCACCCGCCTCGGGCTCGATCTCTACGCCTACGATTCCGACTCGGGCGAGGCCGGGCGCTTCAACCTGGCGCAGTTCGAGGCTGACCCCAAGCGCACCACCACGCCCTTCGATCGCATCTTCGTCGACAACCATTTCGGTGCCATTACGCTCGACCACAACTGGGGCGACTGGGGCACCACCCACGCCCGGGTGTGGGGCCACTATCAGGATCGCTACTCCCGCCGGCAGGAGCGTCCGATCAATCCTCGCTTCACCAACCTGGATCGCCGGGAGTTCATGACCTATGGGGTCGATGTGCGTCAGGTCGTGCCGTGGTCCTGGCAGGGCGACCACGTGGCGACCGTGGGCTACACGCTGCACCACACGAGCGCCCCGCGCACACGCTTCACCAACCCCAACATTGCCTCCTCCGACGAGCTCACACCGGTGTTCCGGCTGGAAACGGATGTGCTCTACAACGCGCTATTCGCCGAGAACGCCTTCCGTTTCGGGCGTGTGGGGATCGCCCCGGCATTGCGCTATGAACATGTTGCCTACGACATGAACGAGGAACTCCGCCTGGGTGGGCGCCCGGCCCGTGACTTCGAGCGCAATGTCGATGCGCTGCTGATGGGTCTTGGTCTCACCTATGACTTCACGCCGGATCTACAGGCCTACGCCAACCTCTCCGAGCACTATCGGCCGCCGACCTTTGATGACCTCCTGAACCCCGTCGTCGCAAACTTCCGTGCGGGTGAGACCGGCATCACCAGCTCACGCAACTACGAGGTGGGCTTCCGCGGCGCGCCCTTCATCGGGGCCCGCTTCGACGTGGCCCTCTTCCACATCGATGTCAGCAATCGCGTCGAACAGTTCACCATCGCAGCGGACACGGTGCGGCAGAACGCCGGTGACGCGCGTCACCGCGGCATCGAGTTCGACATCGGCTACGATCCGCTGGCTCGCTTCCACAACGGTCAGGCGCTGGAGTTCTTCGCCTCCGCATCGCTCCTCGACGCCGAGATCACGCAGAGCCGCCGGCCCGGCGTGGCAGTCGGCAACACGCCCTTCTTCGCACCCGACTACGTAGCCCGCGCCGGCATCCTCTATCGCTGGCAAGACCGTATGCGTCTGGCACTCACTTCGACCATGGTCGGCGAGCAGTTCGCACAGGACAGCAATCGGCCAATCGCCGCAGCGGGGACTGGCATCCTGCCGGCCTTCGAGGTGGTCGACCTTGCCGGCGAGTATCAGGTGACGCCGCAATGGGCAGTGTTTGGTGGTATCAACAACCTCACCGACAAGCGTTACTTCAGCCGAGTTCGTGCCGATGGCATCGAACCCATGGCCGACCGCACGATCTTCGGCGGCGTACGCTTCACGATGTGAGGCAGGCGGGACTCATCTCGCGCCCGACCCACACCGTCATCCCTGCGTCCGACAAGGGCACCAGCCGCAGGCTGTGGCAGGGATGCAGTCCTTCAGCAACCACGGCACGACGACACTGGATTCCCGCGTCCGCGGGAATGACGAAAGGGGCGCGGGAATGTTGAGGCGCCCCTCCCCAGAACACTCGGGCCTCAACCGACCGCCGCGCCTGCCGCCGCGTGACCACGCGGGGCTTCCGGCCCTGCGGGGCTCGCCACGGCCGGATCACGCGCCTTCTCGAACCAACCGTAGAGGGTCGGGAGTACCACCAGCGTCAGCAGCGTGGAGGTGATGAGGCCGCCGATCACCACGATTGCGAGTGGCCGCTGCACTTCGGAACCGGGCCCCGTTGCAAACAGGAAGGGCACCAGGCCGAGCATGGCCACCGTGGCCGTCATCATCACAGGCCGGAAACGCTGTTTGCAGCCCTCGACGATCGCCTCACGTTGCTCGATGCCCTGCTCGGTTAGCCCCCTGATGTAGGAGATGAGCACCACGCCGTTCAACACGGCGATGCCCCACAGCGTGATGAAGCCCACTGAGGCCGGCACGGACATGTACTCGCCGGTCAGGAACAGCGAGATGATCCCGCCGATCGACGCAAAGGGCAGCACCAGGATGATGAGGGTCGCGAATCGTAGCGATCCGAACAACATGAACAGCAGGAAGAAAATCGCCGCGATGGTGACCGGGATGATGACCATCAGGCGCGCCATGGCCCGTTCGAGGTTCTCGAACTCCCCGCCCCACGTCAGGTAGTAGCCATCCGGCAACTCGACCTGTGCGGCAACGGCCTGCTGCAGCTCAGCGACGAAACCGCCCAGATCACGATCACGGACGTTCGCCCCGATCACGAGCCGGCGGCGGCCCGTCTCCCGACTGATGACCGCCGGGCCATCCACTGCCCGGATGGATGCGAGATCGGCCAGCGGCACCAGCGCCCCGTTCGGTGACTTCAGCAGGATCTCACCGATGGTGTCGGCGTCGTTCCGGAATTTCTCCGGGAAGCGGACGATTGCCGAGAAACGCCGCTCACCCTCGTAGATTTCGGTGCTCATCCGGCCGCCGATGGCCGTCTCGATGAGGTCGTTGATGTCGGCGACATTGATGCCATGACGGGCGATGGCACCGCGGTCGATGTCGATCACGAGATACTGCTGGCCCGTGACGCGCTCGACCCGGATGTCAGCAGCACCGGGGATGGTATTCACCACCTTGATGATCTCGTCGGCCTTCTGCTTCAGCACCTTGAGGTCATCACCGAAGAGCTTGATGGCGATATCGGAGCGAACACCCGTCACGAGTTCCGCCACCCGGTCCGAGATCGGCTGCGCCATCACCACGAACACCCCAGGCAGTACCTTGAGCTTCTCGCGAATGGCATCCATCACGTCGTCCTGATCCCAGCCCTCCGGCAACTGGTCTCTGGGCTTGAGCGTGGCGATGGGTGTGGATTCGTTCTCGGGTTGCGGATCGGTCGGATTCTCCCCGCGCCCGAGCTGGGATACGGCCTTGGCTATGCCCGGCACTTCCATCACCAGGCGCATGGCTTCGCTCTCCAGGCGCACCGACTCCTCCAGCGACATGCTGGGGGCGCGATTGATACCCGGCACGATCGAACCCTCCTTCATCTCGGGAATGAAAGAGCTGCCGAGGAAGGGGAACAGGCCCAGACTGCCCACGAGCAGCGCCAGCGCAACCATGACGACCTTGCGGGGATTGCCGAGCGCCAGATGCAGCACGCCGAGATACGGGGTTTTCATCATGGCGACCACGCGCGTGTCATGCTCTTCCCCACCCTTCAGCAGGAAGGCGCAGAGGGCCGGCGACAGGGTGAGCGAGACGATGAGCGAGATGAACAGCGCGATGGCGATGGTGTAGGCGAGCGGCGCGAACATCTTGCCCTCGATGCCGGTGAGGGTCATCAGCGGCAGGAACAC
>DNIF01000030.1 GCA_003485715.1 Gammaproteobacteria bacterium | reverse complement strand
CTCTAGCGCGCCGATTGGCTGGGTTTCCTCCGACGTACTGTATAGGCTTCCAGTATGCAATGCCCCATGAGCTTGAGCCTGCCGCTGGAACCTGCAGCAAGTCATCCGCTGCCGGCGGCACTTGCGGGTTTCCACGCGTGGGTGGCGGAGTGGTTTCAGGCGACGCACGGCAATCCGACCCCATGCCAGGTCGAGGCTTGGCAAGCCCTCGGGGCGACGCCCGCCGGGCACGTGCTGGTGGCGGCACCGACCGGCTCGGGCAAGACCCTCGCGGCCTTTCTGGTTGCCATCGATCGCCTCGTGCGCGAGGCCGGACGTGGTGAGCTGCCAGCGGCTACCAGTGTGCTGTACGTGTCGCCGCTGCGCGCGCTCGGCAACGACATCCGTCAGGGCCTGGAGCGACCGCTCGCCGCGCTCGCTGCGCGCGCGGTGGCCGAGGGTGCGCCTGAGCCAGGGATCCGTATCGCTGTGCGCACGGGTGACACGCCCGCGCGCGAGCGGGCAGCCATGCGTCGGCAGCCGCCTCATCTGCTGGTCACTACGCCGGAGTCACTCTACATCCTGCTCACGAGTGACTCCGGACGTGCAGCACTGGCCGGGGTCCACACCGTGATCGTCGATGAGCTGCACGCTACCGCAGGCAGCAAGCGGGGTGCCCACCTGGCCCTTTCGCTCGAGCGCCTGCACGCCCTTTGCGCCGTTCCACCGGTGCGCATCGGCCTTTCCGCCACGCAACGTCCGGTGACGGCGATGGCGCGGTTGCTGGCCGGGCGTGGGCCCGATGGTGAACCCCGCCCCTGCCGGATCGTCGATTTCGGTCATGTACGGGCGCGTGACCTCGCCATCGAGCTGCCGCAGGAGGCGCTCGCCGCCGTGCTGTCGAGCGAGGGCTGGGAGTCTGTTTTCGCGCGGCTCGAGTCGCTCATCGCCACTCACCGAGCCACGCTGGTTTTCGTGAACACCCGGCGGCAGGCGGAGCGTATCGCGCACGCCCTGTCCGAGCGGATGGGGGCGGATGCGGTGGCTGCCCATCACGGCAGCCTTTCACGTGAACAACGCCTGGAAGCCGAGTTCGGGCTCAGGAACGGCAAATTGCGTGCGGTCGTTGCCACGGCGTCACTCGAGCTCGGGATCGACGTGGGCCACGTGGATCTCGTTTGCCAGATCGGTGCCACCCGCCAGTTGAGCGCCTTCCTGCAGCGCGCGGGCCGCGCCGGACATGCCGTGGATGGGGTGTCCAAGGCCCGCCTGTTCCCGCTCTCTCGCGACGACCTTGCCGAATGTATCGCGCTCATCGCGGCCATCGCCGCCGCCGAGATCGATGTCATCGAGATCCCGCAGGCACCCATCGATGTGCTCGCGCAGCAGTGCGTGGCGGCCATTGCCTGCGAGCCCATGACCGCGGCGGCCCTGTTCCAGCGTATGCGCGCGGCCGACCCTTTTCATGAACTCACACGTGAGCAGTTCGACGCTGTGCTCGGCATGTTGGTTGAGGGTTTCACCACGCGACGTGGCCGGCGTGGCAGTTGGATCTTCCACGATCTGACCGCCGATGAGCTGCGAGCCCGGCGCGGCACAAGGCTGATGGCCATAGCCAGTGGTGGCGCCATTCCCGATACGGCCCAGTGGGAGGTCCGGGCCCTGCCGGAGGACCTCCTCATCGGCACGCTGGACGAAGACTTCGCCATCGACACTTCCATCGGCGATGTGTTCCAGCTCGGCGCCACGGCTTGGCGCGTGACGCGGGCCGTGGATGGTGTCGTGTTCGTCGAGGATGCCGCCGGACAGCCGCCCAGCATCCCCTTCTGGTTCGGTGAGGCACCCGCCCGCAGTCCGGAACTCTCGGCTGCCGTCTGGCACCTGCGCACGGAGATCGCCCTGGCCCTTGGCAGCAGCCCCGGGCCCTTCGCGGAGGATGCACTGGCGGCCCTGGCCCGGCGGATCGGTGCCCGACCGGGCGTGGGCGAGGCCGCGGCGCGGCAACTGGTCGATTACTACGCAGCGGCACTGGCCGTGCTGGGCGATCTGCCCACGGGCGATACCCTCCTGGCGGAACGCTTCTTCGACGAGGCCGGCGGCATGCAGCTCGTCATCCACTGCCCGCACGGCAGCCGGGTGAATCGGGCCTTCGGGCTGGCACTGCGCAAGCGTTTCTGCCGCAGCTTCAACTTCGAATTACAGGCGGCGGCGACCGAGGATGCGGTCATCCTCTCGCTGACCGAGGTGCACAGTTTTCCGCTCGCATCCATCTGGCAGTTCCTCGAGCCGGCGAGTCTGCGCGATGTGCTGGTGCAGGCCCTGCTCGATGTGCCCATGTTCGCCACCCGCTGGCGCTGGAATGCGGTATGCGCCCTGGCACTGCCGCGCCGCCAGGGCGGGCAGCGCGTCGCGCCGCGGATCCAGCGCATGCGGGCCGAAGATCTGGTTGCCGCCGTCTTTCCCGATCAGCTCGCCTGTCTGGAGAATCTCAGCGGGCCCAGGGTGGTGCCGGAGCACCCGCTGGTGCAGCAAACGATCCATGATTGCCTCACCGAGGCCATGGATTTCCCGCGCTTCGAGGCGCTCATCCGCGCTGTGCGTAGCGGTGAGCTCAAGCTCAGCGAGCGTGACCTGCCCGAGCCCTCACCACTGGCAGCGGAGATCCTGAGCGCGCGTCCCTACGCCTTCCTCGACGATGCCCCGCTCGAGGAACGGCGTACCCTCGCCGTACACACGCGACGCTTCGTCGATCCACGCACGGCAAGGGACTACGCGCATCTCGACGACGCTGCGATCGCGCGCGTCTGTGATGAGGTCTGGCCGCGGGCCAACACACCGATCGAGTTGCATGAGGCGCTGCATTTGTGTGGCGTTTTCACTGAGGTGGAGGTGCAGGATTCGGGCTGGAGTGCGTGGATGCAGGGTCTGGCACTCGAGGGTCGGGCCATCCGGGTCGAGGCCAAGCCGGGGCAGGTGCTGTGGGTTGCGGTCGAGCGCTGGTTCGAGGTGGCCGCGGCCTTTGCGGCGGACTGGCCGCTACCCGGAGTCCTGGCTGAACGCGCCGCTGCAGGCGGCGCCTTGCCGCCGCCACCGGATCCCGCCGAAGCCTGCGCAATGTTGCTCAACGATCGGCTCGCAGTCATGGGGCCGGTCACGGTCGTCGGGCTTTCCTCCACGCTGGGTCTCGATGAGGCCGAGATCGCGGCGGCGCTGGCGCAGCTCGAGTGCGCGGGGCAGGTCTTGCGTGGTCACTTCTGCCTGGCCGCGACCACGGAACAGTGGTGCGACCGCCGCTTGCTCGCGCGCATCCAGCGCGGCACGCTTGATCGGCTGCGGGCCGAGGTACGGCCGGTGGCACCGACGGTGCTGCTGGATTTTCTCTGTCGCTGGCAGACGCTGGCGGGTGGTCGCAGTGGCCGCGAAGGCCTGATCGCCACGCTCACGCAGTTGTCTGGCTGGGTGGCCCCGGCCAGTGCCTGGGAGTCGGCCATCCTTCCGGCGCGGGTGGCCGACTACTGCAGCGGCTGGCTCGATGAACTCAGTCATACCGGTCAGTGTTGCTGGCAACGGGCGCGCGGTGCGGCGAGTGACGCACAGGTGGCGGTGCGGCACATGCCCGTGGCCTGGTTTACCCGCACCGAGCGCATGCTCTGGCACCTGGCTCCCCCGGTCGATGCCACCTCGCTGCGACCGGATGCCGCGCAATTGCATGCCTGTCTGTTGCACGCCGGGGCGAGCTTCATCGACGAACTCACTGCGCTGACCGGCTGGCCACTCGAGCGTCTGGCCTCCGCGCTCGCCGAGTGTGTCGCGCGGGGATTGGCTGCAGCCGATGGCTTCGCCGGTTTGCGTGCGCTCGCTGCCGGCCCACGGACCTGGACACTCACCACGCTCGGCAGTGGCGGCCGCTGGCACGCAGCAGTGTCCCCTGCTGCCTTGCCCATGGCCGGCGACGAGGATCCGCTGGGCCCGACTGCGGCCATCGCCAGGCGCTTGCTGGCACGCTGGGGCGTGCTCTTTCCGCGGGTGCTGGCCCGCGAAGTACTGGCACCGCCATGGCGTGAGCTACAGGTGGTCCTGCGCCGAATGGAGGCGCGCGGTGAGGTACGCGGGGGGCGCTTCGTGCAGGGATTCGTCGGTGAGCAGTACGCACTGCCGGAGGCGCTCATGCTGCTGCGCGAATGCGCGCGTGCGCCACGGTCGCCACCCACACTGGACCCGCGTGACCCGATCAATGTCTGCGGTCTGTTTGCCACGCAGACAGTCCGCTCGGACACTGGCGCCGAGAAGCGGGCGTCGTCACTGCGTCCCCCCGCGCGCGTGCAGGCAAAGGTGAGCCGCTTCCCTTAACATGCCGGGCCTCGGGGGCGTCACCAGCCTCCCGCAACGCACCGAGGACCCGGAGCCCGTATCACATGAAGGTCGTCATCGCCCCCGATTCGTTCAAGGAAAGCCTCACTGCCCTCCAGGTCGCCAGCGCCATCGAGCGCGGCTGGCTCAAGGTCTTCCCCAAGGCGCGCATCGTGAAAGTGCCGATGGCCGATGGTGGTGAAGGAACAGTGCAGGCGCTGGTGGATGCCACCGCGGGGCAGTTCGTGCGTCGCAGCGTGAGTGGCCCCCTGGGGCAGCCGGTGAAGGCGCGCTACGGTCTTCTCGGTGATGGTCGTACGGCCGTCATCGAGATGGCCGAGGCCTCAGGTCTGCCGCTGGTGCCACGCGATGAGCGCAATCCGCTCCGCACCAGCACCTTCGGTACGGGTGAGCTGATGCGGGACGCACTGCGCCGTGGTGCTCGCCGGCTCATCATCGGCCTCGGTGGCTCTGCGACCAATGATGGCGGTTGCGGCATGGCTCAGGCCCTTGGGGTGCGCTTCCTGCGCGCCGACGGCAGCCTCATCGAAGGGCCTTTGTCCGGTGGCGATCTCGCGGACATCGCGCGGATCGACACCTCAGGCCTCTTGCCCGAACTGGCGAAGGTTGCGGTCACCGTGGCCTGCGATGTCGACAATCCGCTCAGCGGTCGCCGTGGTGCCGCCCAGGTGTTCGGTCCGCAGAAGGGTGCCGATGTGGCCATGGTGGCCACGCTCGATGCCGGATTGAAGCAGTTCGGTCGCGTTGTGAAATCCGAGCTCGGTGTCGCCATCGAGCGCCTGCCCGGGGCCGGCGCGGCTGGGGGACTCGGTGGTGGGTTGGTGGCCTTCTGCGGGGCGGAGCTCCGCCGCGGCGTGGATATCGTGATCGAGGCAACGCGCCTGGAACGCCACTTGAAGGGTGCCCGGCTGGTGATCACCGGCGAGGGCCGGCTGGATTCCCAGACGCCCTACGGCAAGGCACCCGCAGGGGTCGGTCAACTCGCGGCCCTGCACGGGATCCCGGTCATCGGCATCGGTGGCGGACTCGCCGACGATGCGCGCGTGGTGTTCGCCCACGGTATCGACGCCATCGAGGCGGCGGTTGCTCGCCCCATGGGTCTGGAAGAGGCCTTCGCCCGCGCCCCGGCCTACCTCGAGGCCGCCGGTGAGCGCGTGGCGCGATTGCTCGCACTCGGGCCACGGGTGGTCACGCGCGCACGTCGCTGAGGCGGTAGAGGTCGCCGGCCTGCGCGGGTCAGGGGATTGCCGGGCGGCCCCGTTGATGCGGGTATGGATGCCCGCGCACCCGCTTCGGCACGTCTCAGGGGCGAGAGTCCACCAGCACCTTGCGGGCGTCGTTGAGCAGGCTCGCGAGGTAGTCGCTGCCGCCGCGATCCGGGTGCAGCCGCTGCACCAGTCGGCGGTGGGCGTCGACCACCTGCTCTTTCGTGGCCCCGGCTTCCAGCCCCAGGATGGCCAACGCTTCTGCTTCCGTCATGCGCCCACGCCCGGGCGCGCTGCCGCGGGTACCCGAGCCGTCGGTCGAACCGGGACGTCTGCTGCCCTGGCGGCGGTGCCAGGTCCAGGCATCGAGCAGATAGCGGCCCTTGGGGTCACCTGACAGCAGTTGCTGGCGGAGCTCGGCGAGTTCGGCCTCAGCGAGGTCGGCGAGGCTGCGTCCGGCGAAAGGGCCGGCGCGTACCCGCCCGCCCAGTGGTCCACCCTGTGGATCGAGTTGCAGCTCGATGAGGGTCGATCGCAGCACGGTTTCGAGCACGGATTTGCGAATATCGATGCCGAGCAGGCGCGAAAGCCAGCCAGCAAGGCCGATGAACTGCAGGACCCGCGGCAGCAATGCGAGCAGGGCCGCCAGCGCCGCCGCAAGACCGAGCTGCCGCGCATAAACGAGCATGAGGACAAGCGCGATGCCGGCCAGCATCCAGGCCAGACGCCGCCGCCCGCTGGGGTCCAGACGGAGTAGGCGGGGCAGGAAAACACACACGAGCGCGAGGCCGACAAGGATCCAGAAGAGCATGTATCACCGGGGATGGGGGTGCGGGAGCATTGCGCCCGAGTAGACCGCCTGCGGCAAGTCCCCGTATGACGCGATTGCTGCCGGTCAGACCCGATGGCCCGGTATCCACCAGCGCTGGTCTAGGCCTCAGCCATCTCTACGCGATTGCGCCCGTTACGCTTGGCGGCGTAGAGGGCTGTGTCGGCAAGGGCGAGGAGTCGACCGCCGAGTTCGCCGAGTTCTCCAATGGCTAGTCCACGTGCCTCCTGCGACGGCAGCAGGGCCGCGCCGACCGAGGTCGTGACTGCAACCGGCCCTGCCTCCACCAGTACCGGCTGGGCGGCGACAGCGACCCGGATCCGCTCCGCCAGCCGGTGTAACGCGGCACGATCACCTCCCGGCACCAGTACGGCAAATT
>DNIF01000165.1 GCA_003485715.1 Gammaproteobacteria bacterium | reverse complement strand
GCTTGCCGCGGGCGATGAGATCCTCTTCGTTGCGGTCATTCATCATGTTGGCAAAGGCGAACAGGCCGAGGACGCGCGGCGCGTAGTTGACGTTCGCGTTCAGGGCTGCGCGCAGGGCGGTGAAGTCGGCGCGGGTCTTGATGACGAGGTAGTCATCGAGGGCGGCGAGCTTGTCGGCGAGGGTGCCGCCGGGGGCCGGGTTGAGGCCGTTGTCGTCCCAGTCGGCCTCGAGGTCGAGGCCATCCGTGCGCAGACCGCGGTTGAAATTGAGCGGCACGCCGCCCACATCGTTGTGGTTGCGATGCACCAGCACGCTGCTGGCCGGGCGGGTAAAGGCCTCGCCGCCACCCATGATGATCCACGGTGCCGGGTCGTTGAAGCCGGGGCGGCCCTGGATCATCTGGCGGATGATCTCCGGGACCTGGTTGCGGTGGCCGGCCTCGGCCAGGAAGGCACCGGAGCCCGGCTCGCCGAGCTGCCCATCGTTGATCACACCGACCGGCATGCCAGCTGCGGCCGCCTCTCGCATGATGGAGCCACGGTGGCCGGAAAGGGCATCGATGAAGCGGTCTGTGGGCGGGTTGGCGGTGCCATTGCCATCCTTGCCGAAGGACCCTGAGGCGAGAACCTTGTAGCCAAAGGCGTGCGTGGTCGCGCCACCGTTGGAGCTGGCAGTCAGGTTGTCTCGCATATGCCCGCGGTAGGCGGCCATGAAGGGCAGGTTGTCGAAGTTGAGCAGGCCATCGGCGCCACGGAAATACAGGCGCGCGGCGTTGTAGTGATTGAGGCCGGCGCCATCGGGGTGGAAGAAGATGACGTTGCCGGTCGGGAAGAGGCGGGTGCTCGGAACGCGCCCGGGGTCGGCCTGAGTGGCGGTTGCGGTGAGAGCGAGCGCGATGGCGCTGGCCAGTGCAAGGCGGGTGTTGGTGTACACGTGCTGACTCCTCGGGATTGCTGATGGAGTGACGGAAGACACCGCCTCATTTGTCACGGCGGCCTGGTCGGCGCTGCCGTTGAAGACGGTGGTGCCGGGGCCCGATGGCCCCCGACTCGGCACCGAGGCTCGCACGCGCGGATGACAGGCGTGTTACAGGGGCGTTAACGTTTCGTGACAAACCGCGACGGTCATCGGAACGCGCGCACCGTATCCGCCCGCCCGCGTCGACCGGACCATGGCGGCCAGCGCAGCAAAAAGCCCAGGCCGAGGATCGTCGCGTAGAGCAGGGGCTCGAAGAGATCCGCTTTCACCAGCCAGGAAAAGTGCAACACGGCCAGCACCCCGGCGAGGTACGCACCCCGGTGCAGCCGCTTCCAGCGCTGGCCGCCCAGGCGTCGCACCATCGCGCGGGTGGAGGTGAGCGCAAGAGGCAGCAGCACGAGCAGAGTGGCGACACCCACCGTGATCCATGGGCGCTTCAGCACATCGCCGAGCATGCTGGCCGGGTCGAGTCCGTGATCGAAGAGCCACCAGACGCTGAAGTGCAGGCAGGCATAGCCGCAGGCCCAGAGCCCGAGGTCGCGGCGCAGCCGCAGGGGCCAGGTCCAGCCCGTCACCCGGCTCAAGGGTGTCATCGACAGACACAGGATGAGACAGCGCAAGGCCCATTCACCGGTGACATGGGTGAGTGTTTCGACCGGGTTGACCCCGAGGTGACCCTTCAGCAGCCCGACCACGAGCCCGGCGAGGGGCAGAACGAGCAACAGCGCGAGCAGCCAGCCCGGCCAGCGCCCGCGAAGGCTGGTCATCGCAGCCACCTCAACCCATCGTCCCCGCCTCCGACAAGAGCACTCGGGGGCGGGCTGGGGCGGGGATCCAGTCCTTCCCCATTGCCGGTGCGACGACACTGGATCCCCGCCTGCGCGGGGATGACGATACGCGCCTGCAACATCTGGCAGGCCCGGGCAGCAGTCCACTGGATCCCCGCCTGTGCGGGAATGACGATACGCGCCGGCAAACTCCTGCTCTCTCCCGGAGATCGCCCGGGGAGAGGGACGGGAGCTGCCGCTACACGCTCAGTAATCGACATGCAGATCCTGCCCGGCATAAAGGCCGGCTACCTCCTCGGCGTAGCCGTTGAAGGGCAGGGTGGGCCGCCGGAAGAACTCGCCGATGCGTCGTTCCCTCGCCTGACTCCAGCGCGGATGGTCGTGGGCCGGATTCACGTTGGCGTAGAAGCCATACTCATCTGGCGCGAAGTCGTTCCAGGTCGTGCGCGGGCGGGTGGTGGTGAACTCAATCGCCACCACCGATTTGATGCTCTTGAAGCCGTACTTCCACGGTACGACGAGCCGGATGGGGGCACCGTTCTGGTTGGGCAATGTGCGCCCGTACATGCCGATGGCGAGAATCGTGAGTGGATGCATGGCCTCGTCGAGGCGCAGGCCCTCCTGGTAGGGCCACTCGAGGATCGGGCGGCGTTGACCCGGCATCTGTTCCGGGTCATGCAGCGTACGGAAGATAACGAAGGCGGCGTCCGCATGTGGCCGCAGCCGCGCGATGACCTGTGACAACGGCACTCCGAGCCACGGGATCACCATCGACCAACCTTCCACACAGCGCAGCCGGTAGATGCGCTCCTCCAGTTGCGAGTCACGGATGAGATCGTCCACGGCGTAGCTGCCCGGCACCGCACAGGCCCCTGAGACCGCCACCGTCCAGGGTTGGGTGACGAGGGTACCGGCGTGTGCGGCCGGATCGGCCTTGCCGGTGCCGAACTCGTAAAAGTTGTTGTAGGTGCTGGCGTCGTCGAAGGAGGTCTGCGGCTCGTCGGTGGATCGGTCGCTCGGTGTGAAATTCGTGATCGTGGGCAGCGCCGCCTGATCCGCGGCGGCGGTCGCAGGGCCAGCGCTTACCCCGGCGAGGATGCCGAGGCCCGCCAGGATGCCGTCCCGGGTGAAGCGTCTTCGTGCGACCCATACCGACTCGGGTGTGATCTCGGAGGCGCAGATCCCTGGTGGGCGTCGGCTCGACATACAAGCTCCTCGCTGGCAGAACAGGGTCTCGGGCAAGCCGACGGGGCCGGTGTTCCCCTCGCGCGTGCCGCGCCGCATTCGAATGAGCACAGGAAGCGGCAGGCGGCGGGTTTGCTTGCGCCCGATCAGCGTCCCGGTTGCCGTCCGGCGAGCCAATCCCGCGCCGCGGTAAACAGCGCAAGCCAGGGGCCGGCCGGGGTGTTCCATTGCGGCGGCAGCCACGACCACTGCAGGGCCCGGAAGCAGCGCTCCGGGTGCGGCATGAGGATGGTGGCGCGCCCGTCCGTGCTGGTGAAACCAGTGAGCCCGCCGGCAGAGCCGTTGGGGTTCAGGGGATAGCGCGTGGCGACGGTGCCGCTGTCGTCCACATAGCGCAGCGTCGCCAGGGCGTGGGCCGCGTGAGCGGATTCCCGGAAGGCGACGCGACCCTCACCATGCGACACCACCACCGGCAGGCGCGCACCCGTGAGCCCGGAGAGGAACACGGACGGGCTGTCGAGGACCTCCACGTTCACCCAGCGCGCCTCGAAGCGGCCCGAGCGGTTGCCGAGGAAGCGCGGCCAGGCTTCGGCGCCGGGGATGAGTGTGTGCAGTTGCGCCAGCATCTGGCAGCCGTTGCAGACGCCGAGGCTCAGGGTGTCGCTGCGCGCGAAGAAGGCGGTGAAGGCCTCGCGGAGCCCTTCCGCATGCAGGATGCCGTGCGCCCAGCCGGTGCCGGCACCGAGTACGTCGCCATAGGAGAAGCCGCCGCAGGCGGCGAGAACGTCGAAGCGGGCCAGGTCTTGCCGCCCGCTCTCGAGGTCGCTCATGTGCACATCGACGGCCTCGAAACCGGCAGCGTCGAAGGCCGCCGCCATTTCGAGCTGACCATTCACGCCCTGCTCACGCAGCACGGCCACCTTTGGTCGGGAACCGATGATCGCGGGGGCCTTGAGGCTCGGTCGGGCGCGGCCAGTAGGCCAGTGCAGCGACAGGCCGGCGCTGCGCAGATCGGAGCGCGCCGCGTATTCCTCATCGGCACAGTCGGCGTCGTCACGCTGGCGGCGCATGAGCCAGGAGAGTTTCGACCACCGACGTTGCAGATCCACGAGCGGCAGGTCGAGCACGTTGCTTCCCACCTGCTGAACGGTGATGCGGGCCGGCACTTGCGGTGTGCCGAGCACCACGGCATCGAAGGCGCGCCCGCGACAGGCCAGCAGCACGATCTCCAATTGGTCGCGGGCCACCTGCAGCACGGCCCCCGGTTCCTCGGCGAACAGGGTCGCCAAGGCATCGATCCCGGCGGGCAGTTCGAGGTGCAGGCCCACCCGGCTCACCAGCGCCATCTCGGTGAGCGTGGCGGCGAGGCCGCCGTCGCTGACATCGTGATAGGCGAGTATCTGACCCTGCTCGTTCAGCGCCTGCACGACGGTGAAGAAATCGACCAGTGACTGCGGCTCATCGAGATCTGCGGGCGGTGCATCAAGCCCCCCCACAATCTGCGCGAGGATGCTGCCACCAAGCCGCGTGCGGGCCCGGTTGAGCCGCAAGTGCACGAGCACGCTCGCCTGGTCATCGTCGAGCAGCGGAGTGAGTTGGCGACGCACGTCGAGCACCG
>DNIF01000188.1 GCA_003485715.1 Gammaproteobacteria bacterium | reverse complement strand
CTCGCCGGCTTGCTGGGGGACGGCCCGGCTGCAACCGGGGACTTCCTGCTATCGGGTTTCGGTAGGTTTGGGTAAGCCAAAACGCGGTCGCGCAGGATAGAGGTGACGGCGAGACCATGCAAGGCCAATGGGTCGGCGTCGGCGCTCGCATACCGATAGCGATGCGCGTGGCCGTGGGCAAAGCTGGCTGCGTCAGGGATCCTCATCAGTGGGGCTGCGCCCACTGTCTGCCGGGTAGCGATCAGGGGCAGGCGTGAGGGAATCGTGGTTCGGCACGCGAAAGGGCAGTACGGCGGCGACCGGACGCCCCGGGGCGTCACCGGGAGAGTCCAGGCGCTCGATGTGGTCGACCAGGCCATCTGGCCCGAGCAGGGTTTCCCACATCATCTGCGACAGCCTGACGCAGGCCCCGACCGGACTGGTCGACTGCCGTCGGACCTGATCGATGCGCCACTGCAGTCCGCGCAATCGCTGCCGCATGGCCAGCGGGCTTTGCTCGATGATGCGTTGCACTGCGGCCTCCCGTGCGCGTTCGAAGGCATCCATGTCCGCTGCCGCGAGTTCGGCCCAGTCTTCGAAATCGAAGGTGCCGGGCAGGTCGTTCTGATCCATTCGGGATTCCTTCGGCCTTGGCCGTCACTCCGCACTCACGTTGCCCAGACCGGCTGTCCGCGCCACGGAGGAGACTCCCCAACGGGCTGTCCGGCACTCGCACCCGGTCGCGGGGGGCGCGGTCGCGCCTTTCATCGGGCTGACAGGCCGCCGGGTTGAACAGACGGCTATCGCCTGCCTCGCGTGGTTGAGTCGGACAAGTAGCGCCCAACTTGAATGAGTGCGTGGTAGTGGCACCGCGCCGCATGGGCCACTCAAGCAGTTGTGGGCGCGAAGCGCGCCCACACCGGCGCGTGGTCAGAGGGCTGCTCCCAACCACGCACGTCCCGGTCGATACCACTATCGACACACCGGGCGGCGAGGGAAGGCGAGGCGAGGACAAGGTCGATCCGAAGCCCGAGGTTGCGCCGGAAACCGGCCGCGCGATAGTCCCACCACGAGTAACTTCCTGGCGGCTGCTCAAAACGCCGGAAGCAGTCTGCGAAGCCCAGATCGGTGACTGCCGTGAGTGCGGCCCGCTCGGCCTCACTGCAGAGGATCTTTCCGGACCAGAGTGCCGGATCGTGCACGTCGGCGTCGGCAGGCGCGATGTTGAAATCACCGAGCAGGACGCGCGCCCGATCATCGGCCCGGGTGGCCAGTGTGGCTTGCAGCGCCGCGAGCCAGGCGAGCTTGTAGGCGTACTTTTCGCTGCCGACCTCGCTGCCATTGGGCACGTAAAGATTGATGACCTCGAGATCAGCGACCGCCGCGGACAGCACGCGGCGCTGCGGATCCGGAAATCCGGGTAGCTCGGTCATCAGGGCTGGCCCTGGCTGAGTGCGCGCGAGAATGGCCACACCGTTGTAGGTCTTCTGTCCACTGAACAGACAGGCATAGCCCGCCTGCTCCAGCACGGCGCACGGGAAGTCTGCGTCTTGCAGCTTGGTCTCCTGCAGGGCGAGGATGTCGGGCGAGCGCTCAGCCAGATAGCGCAGCACCTGAGGCAGGCGCACCCGCAGGGAGTTGACGTTCCAACTGACGATCAGCATGACGCTGGTCGCATCAGGACACGACCAGACCGGAGTGCCGCAAGAGTGGCGTGATGTCCGGGGCGCGACCGCGGAACTCTCGAAAGAGTTCTTCGGCATCACGGCTGCCACCCTGCTCGAGCACGCTGTGCAGAAAGCTGCGCGCGGTGTCCGGATCGAACACGCCCCGCTGCTCAAACAGCGAGAAGGCGTCGGCACTCAGTACTTCGGCCCATTTGTAGCTGTAGTAACCGGCGGCGTAACCGCCGGAAAAGATGTGCGCGAAGCTGTGCTGGAAGCGGTTGAACGCCGGCGGGTGCACGACGGCCACGCGGTCACGCACGGCATCGAGCGTGTGCTGCACGATGCCAGCGTCGCTGAAGTCTCCGTGCATGTGCAGGGCAAAATCGAACCACGCGAACTCCACCTGCCGCAGCAGTTGCATCCCCGCCTGAAAGTGCCGCGCTGCCAGCATTCGCTGGAAGGTGGCTGCATCGATGGGTTCGCCGGTCTGGTAGTGCCCACTGATGAGGCGCAGTACCTCCGGTTCCCAGCACCAGTTCTCCATGAACTGGCTGGGCAGTTCGACTGCATCCCAGGCGACCCCGTTTATGCCGGAAACGGCCGGCCAGTCCACGCGGGTGAGCATGTGGTGCAGACCGTGGCCGAACTCGTGGAACAGGGTGATGACCTCGGTGTGGGTCAGCAGGGCCGGCGCATCCTCCACGGGCGGCGTGAAGTTGCAGGTGAGATAGGCCACGGGGTCCTCGACACCTGAGTCGGTGCGGTGGCGTACCCGGCATTCGTCCATCCAGGCACCTCCACGCTTGCCAGTGCGGGCGTAGGGATCGAGGTAGAACATCCCGCGTGGTTGACCATCCTCATCGTGCAACTCATAGAAACGCACATCCGGGTGCCAGACCTCGACCTCGTCACAAGCGCTGATGCGGACGCCGTACAAGCGACGCACCAGCTCGAACAGCCCGTCGAGCACCCTTGGCAGCGGGAAGTACGGACGGAGCGCGTCCTGGGACACGGCGAAATCGCGTTGCCGCAGGCGCTCCGAGTAGTAGGCGAGATCCCAGCTCTCCATGGCTGCATCGCCGAGATCCTCGCGGGCGAAGGCTGCGAGGGTCCGGTACTCATCTTCTGCCTTCGCCCGACCGCGCTCGGCCAGTTGTTCGAGAAAACCGAGCACGTCCTGCGGGGTCTTCGCCATCTTCGTAGCCAATGAATAGCTGGCGAAGCTCTCGAAGCCGGTACGCGTGGCGATGGCATGACGCAATCGCAGGATCTCGAGCATCAGGTCGCTGTTGTCGAAGCGACCGGCCTGCGGCCCACGATCGGAGGCGCGGGTCACATAGGCCGTGTACACCTCCTCACGCAGCCGACGATCCTCGGCATAGGTCATCACGGCGAGATAGGAGGGGAAGTCCAGCGACAACCGATAGCCCGCCACTCCGGCGCGGTGAGCGCGCGAGCGGGCTAGGGCCTGCGCGCCCTCGGGGAGGCCTGTGAGGCGGGTGGCATCCGGCAGATCCAGCGTCCAACCCTGGGTGGCATCGAGCAGATTTTGTTCGAAGCGGGCCTGGGCGGCGCTCAACTGCTGACGCAAATCGCGGATGGCGCGCCGCTCTTCCACCGGCAGGTCAACCCCCGCCAAGCGAAAGTCGCGCAAGGCGTTGGTGACACTGCGCTGCGCAGCCAGGTCCAAAGCGGAGAAATCCTCCCGCTCCGCCACCGCCTGGTAGGCGGCGTAGAGGCCTGGGTTCTGGGCGAGTTCGGTCTGGTAGTCCGTGATTTCCGCGAGGCAGCGGTTATAGACCTCGCGCAAGGCCTCGTTGTCGGCCACGGCATGCAGATGACTCGCCGGCGACCAGGTGCGGGCCAAGCGCTGGTTCATCAAATCGACCGGCACGAGGGTGTCGTGCCAGGTTGGAGTCCCGGCCTGAGCGAGCAGTTGTTCCAGTCGCGCCCTGTTGTCCCTGAGGATCTCGCGGATGGCGGGCTCGATGTGCTCGGCACGGATGCGCGCGAAAGGGGGAAGGGGGGAGGGGGCGAGCAAGGGATTGATCATCTTGGGAAGTCCAGTGGCAAGCAGGGCCGTTGAGCGGGGGGCGGCGCGGCGGTGGGGTCCAGACCCAGTGGATCTGAAGACATCGCTTCCTCGGTTGAGGCGCAGGAACCGGGCGTAGCCGCCCAGATGCAAACGCGAACGGGGTGCAGATGCACTTCGGCACGGCGCAACGGATTGCGCTAGAAAGCACGGCGCTTTGCAAGCTGTTCGCGCAATCCAGTGTCCGGCCGGGGCAGACCGCCAGCGCGTCCAACTCCAGCAGGGACCGTCGTTAACAGCCGCTCGCGGGCGTGGGGCCCGGTGCGGCGCCTGTGCTCGCGGCGCAACCGCGCGCCCGCCCATCGAATCTGCCACCCCCCTCGACGAGGAGATCCGCCATGAAGGGCGACCCCAAGGTCATCGAAATTCTCAATCTGGTCCTCAAGAACGAACTTACGGCCATCAATCAGTATTTCCTGCACTCGCGGATGTTCAACGACTGGGGCCTGACACGCCTCGGGGCCCACGAGTACCGCGAATCGGTCGACGAGATGAAACACGCCGACCGCATCATCAGTCGTGTCCTCTTTCTGGAGGCCCTGCCCAATCTGCAGGACCTCGGTCGACTGCGAATCGGCGAGAACGTCCCGGAGGCCCTGGCCTGCGACCTCGCGCTCGAGATGGATGCCGTGGCGCTGTTGCGTGAAGGTGTCGCTTATTGCGATTCGATCCGGGAATACGTCTCCCGCGACCTGCTTGCCGCCATCCTGCGCAGCGAGGAAGAGCACATCGACTGGCTGGAGACCAACCTGGACCTCATTCAGAAGATCGGCATCCAGAATTACCTCCAGTCGCAGATGGGCGAGCACGGCGAAGGGGGCGGAGCGGGTCACTGACAAGCAAGACCGGCCCGGTTGCAAGCAAGCAACCGGGCCGTCTCCCAAGCGTAACGGGCCTCCAGTCATTGGCTAGTCGGCGGGGGCGGTCATGCCGATGTTTCTCCCGAGCATAGGCAGGCCGGCATCAGAACGCAGGCGGGCACTGTGACTGCCGAGGGTCGCCAGCGCCGCGCCAGTGACCTGCGTTCCGGGAAAATTGCGACGTCGGACAGAACCACGGCCTCCCGCGCCCGCAGGCGCTCCGCTAATAGTGAAACCGCGATTCCCGGCAGACTTGCGAACCGTTCGCATTCCCACTACTTTCTGCATCAGGCCGGGGCGTTCACCCGGTCGCGAGAACGAGAGGGGAACGCGCCGTGTACGTCTGCATCTGCAACGCCGTCACCGACCGTGAGATCCGCGCCGCACACGAGCTGGGCGCCGACACCACCGATGCCATCGCCGATTGCCTCGGTGCCGGTACCGGCTGTGGTCGTTGCCGCGAGGCCGTGAGCGACTGCCTGGCCACCTGCCAGGTCAGCTCCGCTAGCCGGGAGTTCGAGGTGGAGGCGGCCTGACGGCCGCACCGCGCGCAGCCGCCGCCTGGCGTGGGCCCGCCGCCCTGCAATCAATTTAGCCGTCAGATTCCGCGACCTGTGCGCCAGCCCTGCCCGCGCATACCTTACAGGCTGGATCCCGCGGCAGCGTCAGGCGCTGCCAGTCCAGTCTGAGCGCGTCGAATAGCCAGAGGCTGCCTACGGGTGAGTCGCCGGCCCCGGTGATGATCCGGATGGCGGTCAATGCCTGCAGGCTACCCATCACGCCGACCAGTGGCCCGATGACCCCGGCTGCCGTGCAGCGCTCGGCCGGCAACTCATCCGCGGCCTCGTTCGCATCCTCCGGATAGAGACAGGCGTAGCAGGGGCTGTCCGGCAGGCGCGGGTCGAAGACGGCGAACTGCGCCTCGAAGCGGATGGCGGCGGCGCTCACCAGCGGGCGCCCCGCCGCGACACAGGCCCGGTTCACGGCCTGACGGGTGGCGAAGTTATCGCTGCCATCCAGCACCACGGTGGCGGCGGTTACGGCCGCCAGCAGGCGCTCACCCTGCAGACGCTCCACCCGGGGCGTGATGCGCACATGGGGATTGAGTGCGGCGAGCCGCGCGGCGGCGGCCGTGACCTTCGGCAATCCCAGATCCGCATCACCGTAGAGCACCTGCCGTTGCAGATTCGTGAGATCCACGCTGTCGTCGTCCACCAGCACCAGCTCGCCCACCCCTGCGGCGGCGAGATAGAGCGCCGCCGGGCAACCGAGCCCGCCCACGCCCACCAGCAGCACCCGCGCACGGGCCAGCGCCTCCTGACCGGCCAGGTCGATCTGCGGCAGCAGGATCTGGCGCGAATAGCGCACGAGGAGATCGTCCCGCGCGAGTGTTGGATCGTGCTCAGCCATCTGCTGCTCCGGGGGCGAGGCCGCGTGATTCAATCAGCGGCCATCGTGGCGCGCGACGCAGCCGTACCCGGCTGGCGCCCGAGACTTACCCGGGGCAGACCGGCAAGGTCGGGAAAGGACGCCACTTCCACAAAGCCTGCACCCCGGAGCCGTTCGCGCACGTCCTCGCCCTGAGTGGCCCCGTGTTCCAGCAGCAACCAGCCTCCAGGCGCAAGATAGGCAGAGGCCCCCAGAATGATCTCGGCGAGGTCGGCAAGCCCGTCTGCCCCGCTCACCAGTGCAGCGGCTGGCTCGTGGCAGAGGCCATCGCCGGCCAGCGCCGGGTCGCCGACAGCAATGTACGGCGGGTTGCTGACGATGAGATCAAGGCGTGCCGCGCCGAAACCCCGCCACCAGTGCGAACCCAACAGGCGCAGGTTGTCGATGCCGAGCCTCTCGGCATTGGCCCGGGCGACGGCGAGGGCGCGACGGCAACGATCGGTGGCAAGCCAATAGGTGTCAGGGCGTGCGCGCGCGCAGGCGAGTGCAATCGCGCCACTGCCGGTGCCGAGGTCCACGCAGAGCGGCCGTTGTCCCGGGGGCATTTCAGACAGACGGGCAAGGGCCAGGTCTACCAGCAGTTCGGTCTCAGGCCGCGGTACCAGCACAGCCGGGGTGATCAGGAGTTCCAGCGTCCTGAAGCCGCGCCAGCCACTAAGGTAGGCGAGCGGCTCTCCAT
>DNIF01000179.1 GCA_003485715.1 Gammaproteobacteria bacterium | reverse complement strand
CGCGCGGGTGCGCGACGTCGACCGCCTGGACCGGAGCCCGGGTTTCTGGCTCGTTCATCGGGTATGTCCTCGAGTGGCGTCCGGTCCGCTCGGCATGCTGCTGCAAGCCGCTGACAAGTATGTGAACCCATCCCGACGTGATCAAGCACCCGATGCGCTGCCGATGACCTCACGACCTGACCCACATGGCCTCACGGCCACCCCCTACGCCTGTATCGCGACCCGGATCGGCCGCGTGCCGGGCCTTGGGCGCGTGCTCCTCGCCTGGGCCATTCTGTACGCCGGCCTGCTTGCTGCCCTGCACCCACAACCATGGACCTGGCTGGCCCTGGCCGCACCGGCCCTCCTCGGGCTCTGGCAGGCCTGGCGCGCCGGTGGCCCGGGCTTTCGCCCCGGATGGACGCTGCAATGGCACGCGCGCGGTGATTGGTGGCTGGGTGAGCCGGGGGCGAGGAGTCCTCAGCGGGCCCGCCTGCTGCCCGGCGGATTGCACCATGGGCGATTGACCATGCTCAGATTCCGGCTGGCGGACGGGCGTCACGTCACGGCTCTGCTCGCTGCCGGCAGCCTGCCGCCCGCACAGTGGCGCCGATTGCGGGTGCGGTTGGGCTGGCCACCGGCGGGGCAGACGCGCACTTGAACTGGTCGTGTCCGTCACCTGGCGCCTGCCCCCGGCTTTGAGCGGGCCGCTCAGGGTGCGCGGTTGCGTTGGCGCGCGGCGGGTCCGCGGGGCAGGTGATCGAAATGGCGCACGCCAAGGGCGAGGAGCAGCCGCACGATGGGCGTCAGCGTGGCCCGTTCGCGCAGCACAGGCCAGCCGGCTGCGGCCGCGCGCGCAAGCTCTGCCCGGCCGCAGGCATGGCGGATCCGCACCGCCAGCGTCACTGCCCGCAGCGATCGGGGCAGACGCCGGTGTGCCGCGAGTGCCCGTTCGAGCACCGGTCCGATGAAGGCCTCGGCGAGCCGCGGCCAGTGCTCGGGATCATGCTCCACGGTACTTGCAGTAGCACCAGCAACGCCGATGCCCCTGTCCGCGACGTGCGCCTCGAGCGCTTCACGCGGCAGCCAGCCGATCTGCAGACGCTGCCAGTGCGGTAGCCATTGCAGGCCACGGGCCCAGGCTGTCAGGGCTGCGAGCTCCGCGATATCCACGCAGTCATCGGCCGCAGCCTGCGGGGCGAGGTCGCGGGCCAGTGCATGTGCCAGTGTGCCCTCAACGCGTCGCAGGTGCTCGAGGATCTGTTCTGCCGCCAGCAGCCTTTGCCAGGCGAGACGCTCCTCCAGCGCCAGGGCGGCGTCGGCGAAGGCACGCCGCCAGTGTGCGGGTCGCCCGGAATCCAGGGCGCCGAGGCGGGCGAGCAGCGGATGGCGGAACTCCTCGGCGCAGGCGGCCGCCAGACAATCCTGCCACCAGCAGAGCTTGAGGCGCAGGGTGGCCGGATCACTGGCGTCCGTCAGCAGGCCGAGCAGACGCGCCTCGAGCGCGAGATGCAACGCCACCCGCAGACGCTCGGCCGGGGCGTGCAGGCGGGCGATGTAGTAGTCCTCCGTCCCGATCGGCGCGAGGTCATCCGCTGGCGTCATGATGAACCCCGGAGGGGCAGCCGCTCGCCCTGCCCCGGATCCGTCATCTGCCAAGCGCGGGGGGCTGGCGGGCGTCCAGCCACGCGAGCAGATCCAGCGGGTTGCCGATGAGGCCATCGGCACCCCAGTCCTGCGGGCGATCATCGGTGCCGAGGTAGCCCCAGGTGGCTACCAGTACCGGCATGCCGGCCGCGCGAGCGGCCTGGATGTCCCGCTCGGCGTCACCGACATAGAGGCACTCGGCGGGCGAGCGGCCGATCAGCCTACTGGCATGCAGCAATGGTGCCGGGTGGGGCTTGCTCCAGGGGGTGCAGTCGCCACAGACCACGCACGCGGCCGGCGTATCGAACGTGAGTGCCGCGAGCAGCGGTGTGGTGAGCCAGCCGGGCTTGTTGGTCACGATCCCCCAGGGCAGCCCGCGGTGCGCGAGGGTCGCGAGGCACTCCCGCATGCCGGCGAAGAGGCCGGACGCTCGGGCGATGTCATGCTGGTAGAGCTCGAGCAGCGTCCGGCGCGCTTCCGCGAAACCTGAGGCCTCCGGGGCGAGCCCAAGGGCGAGTCGGGTCAGCGCCGTGCCGCCATGCGAGACCCAGGGGCGGATTGCCGCGTAGTCGAGGGCCTCCAGGCCGTGCAGGGCGCGCAGCCGGTTGGTGGCCGCCGCGAGATCGGGTGCGGTGTCCACCAGCGTGCCGTCGAGATCGAAGAGTACGGCCTGCACGGTGGTCACCATCGCAACATCCGGCTTCAACGGCTGTGCCGGCAAGGCGCGGCGCAAGTCAGGCCGGGTGCCGTCGTGCATGCAACAGATAGTTCACGCTGACATCCCGGCTCAGACTGGCTCGATGACTGAAGGGGTTGTAGGACAGTCCGCGCAGGGCCAGTGGCTCTAGCCCGCAGCACCGCAACCACGCGGCCAGTTCCGATGGGCGAAGGAAGCGCCGGTAGTCGTGCGTACCGCGTGGGATGATGCCAAGCAGGTACTCGGCCCCTGCCACCGCGAGCAGATAGGCCTTGGCGGTGCGATTGAGCGTCGAGAGAAAGACATCCCCCCCGGGGCGTACGAGTTGCCCGATGGTGGTCACGACCGACTGCG
>DNIF01000274.1 GCA_003485715.1 Gammaproteobacteria bacterium | reverse complement strand
CCATGCCCAGCGCCGGGCGCAAATTCCTGATGGCCGGCCGCGGGGGGCTCAACCTGACGCACAGCGAGGCGCTGCCCCGCTTCCTTGATCGCTATGCGGGCGATCCGCTGGCCCGAGACGCCGTCATGCGCCATCCGCCCGCAGCCTTGGTGGACTGGGTTCACGGGCTTGGTGTACCGACCTTCACGGGCAGCTCGGGGCGCATCTTTCCGGCGGGCATGAAGGCCTCGCCGCTGCTGCGTGCCTGGCTCGGCCGGCTCGTGCAGGGCGGTGTCGAGATCCTCTTGAGGACTCGGGTGGATGGCATGGAGCGTGACCCGGCCGGAGCCTGGCGGGTGCACAGCCAGACCACCAACCGCCGCCGCTGCGACACCAGCCCGACCGTGGTGCTCGCCCTCGGCGGTGCGAGCTGGTCACGCCTCGGCAGCGACGGTAGCTGGACCGAATGGTTGGCGGGCGTCGGTGTGCAGATCGTCCCCTTCAGCCCGGTGAACGTGGGGCTCTGCTGCGACTGGCCCCCGGGACTCACCGAGCCGCTGGCCGGTGCGCCCCTGAAGCCGGTGGTGCTGCGGGTATTGGGCACACCGCCGGGGCTCCCGGCCGGACCGTTGCGGGGCGAATGCATCCTGACCACGCAAGGCCTCGAGGGCGGCGTCGTTTACGCGCTCGGCCAGGCCATTCGTGCGCTGCTGGCGCGAAACGGCAGGGCCCAACTCGAATTCGATCTCGTGCCGGACCTGAGCACGGACGAACTTGCGGCGCGCCTGGCCGCAGTCCCGACCAGCCGATCCTTCAGCGAGCGACTGCGACGGGCCGGCCGGCTCTCCGGGGCACGACTGGCCCTGGCGACCCGGTTGCTGCCCACGGCAAACCGGGCCGACCCGGTACTCACGGCGGCCGGCTGCAAGGCACTCACTGTGTCCGTGACCGGACTCGCGCCCCTCGACTCGGCCATCTCCACTGCGGGCGGGGTGAACTGTGCTGCACATGATGCCGAGGGCATGCTGCACGCACTCCCCGGCGTCTACTGCGCCGGCGAGATGCTGGACTGGGAGGCGCCGACCGGTGGCTATCTGCTCACCGCCTGTATTGCCACCGGGTGGGTCGCTGGGGCCGCGGCAGCGCGACGGGCCCTGGGATTGGGCGCACTGCCGGGGTCAGACCTTGCGGCCGACGGCAAGGCCTGAGTGCACCCTCGGAAATGCCGTCACTCCGCAGCGACGGTACTGAAGAAGGAGTCGTGCGCCTCGACGAAGGGCGGGAACGTCGGCCACCCGGCGTGACCTCAAGGTCCGCTGGTGAAGGCTAACGTTACGCGACCCTCGACATCGACGAGCAGCAGTGCGCTCTGCTGGAACTCCGCCGCCAGGGCCAGGGCGCTCGTGGCATCGATGTCGAGAATGAGCAGGGAGGCCTCAGGTGGCCAGTCGTCGAGCGGCGCCCTGCCTTCCCCCTCCAGCCAGCGCAGCCCGGTCAGGGCCACCCGCTGCCGCAACCTCGCCATGGCAGTCCGATTCTCTGCCTCCGGCACGATCCGACCCCTGGGATTGCAGGCGGTGATGAAGGCGGCCGGCTTCGCCCCGAAATGCAATCGCCAGTGCGGCACGGTGGCACCGGGGCTGAGGCCAAGCCCCCGGCGACCCCAATCCACCACATACACGGCGCGCGCAAAGGCCTCGGCCTGCGCCGGATCTCTTGTGTTCATGGCGCTGATTCGGGGCCCAGGACCAGACACAGATCCGCACCAAAACGGCGCTCCTCGCGCAAGTGCCAGCGTGGGCAGTCCGACAGCGCGGCACGGGTGCCGATGGCGAAACCGGGCCGGCCCTCGGCACCGAGCAGCACCGGCGCGATGTACAGCAGCAGTTCGTCGACCAGCCCGGCGTCCACCAGCGCACCGGCCAGTGTGCCGCCGCACTCGGCAAAGACCTCGTTGCAGCCGGCATTGCCGAGTCGTTGCAGCAATGCTGGGAGATCCACGCGCCCAGCGGGGCCGGGCACTGACCAGCGCAAGCATTCATCATCGGCCGCAGTGGGCAAGGCGTGCACCAGCAGGGTACGACCACCGTCCGCGGCGAGTCGTGAATGCGCGGGCAGCCGGGCCTGACTGTCGACCACCACGCGCAGCGGTTGATCGATGAGACGCGACTCGAAACCCTCGCGCACCGTGAGCGAAGGGTCATCGGCAAGGACGGTGCCGATCCCGGTGAGGATGACATCTGACTCGGCACGCCGACGGTGCACGTCCCGCCGGGCGGCGGCCCCCGTCAGCCAGCGGCTCGCACCGTTGCCGAGCGCAATACGCCCATCGAGGCTCTGCGCGAGCTTGAGGGTGAGAAAGGGTCGGCCGCGCCGCAGGCGTGCCAGATAACCCCGGTTGAGCCGCTCCGCCGACGCGGCCATGAGGCCACTTGCCACCGCAACGCCGTGGTCGGCGAGTCGGGCCAGCCCGCTCCCCGCCATGCGCGGATCGGGATCCAGCATCGCCGCGACCACGCGGGTGACACCGGCCTCGAGCAGGGCATCAACACAGGGCGGCGTGCGCCCATGATGGTTGCAGGGTTCGAGCGTCACGTAGGCCGTGGCACCCCGCGTGCGCGGCGGACCACCCGCAGCCGTGATGGCCACTACCTCGGCGTGCGGACCGCCGGCGCGCTCATGCCAGCCCTCCGCGAGCAGCGTACCGTCCCGCACCAGTACACAACCCACACGCGGGTTCGGCCGGGTGGTGAAGCGACCACGCTCGGCCAGCCGCAGGGCGCGCGCCATGTGTCGGGCGTCCGTGGCGTCGAAGTTGCCACCCGCGTCGTCACGCGCCATGCGCATCATTCGCGCCCCTTGGCGTCCGTGTCTTGCCCCGAATCGAGCAGCTCCAGTTGCCGTTCGCGCTCACCCGGTGGCAAGTCGCGTTCGAGTCGTTCGATCTCCTCGAGGAAGGCGCGCACGTCCTCGAAGGATCGGTACACGGAGGCGAAGCGCACGTAGGCGACCTCGTCGAGGAGTCGCAGTTGCTCCATGACCCAGTCGCCGAGGCGACGCGATGCCACCTCACGTTCGCCGGTGGCGCGCAATCGGCGCTTGATGTTCAGCAGGGCCTGGTCGATGCGCTCGGTCTGCACCGGGCGCTTCTCCAGGGCGCGCTGGATACCCGCCAGCAGTTTCTCTTCGTTGAAGGGCTCACGCCGGCCGTCGCGCTTGATGATGCGCGGGAAGGCGAGTTCCGCCGTTTCGAAGGTCGTGAAGCGTTCGCGACAGACGG
>DNIF01000013.1 GCA_003485715.1 Gammaproteobacteria bacterium | reverse complement strand
TCTCCTGGCCCCAACGATCCACTGTTACGCCGATCACGCCGATGCGGAAGCTGTTCATCAGCACGGTGATGGGGATGGTGGCGAGGAAGATGATGGCCCGCTGCCAGAGCGGCGCGGAGAAGAGGTAGGCGCACAGGAAGCCGAAGCTCATCAACGGGAACAGGTAGCGCAGCCCCGCACAGGCCTCCACTACCTGCAACTTGTAGGTGCCGAGGTCGATCACGTTACCTTCCAGGAAGACCGTGACGCCGAACCAGCGGATCACGGCCACGCCGATCTCGGACGAGAGCAACTGCAACTGCTGCGAGAGATTGTTGTAGAGGAAGGATGGCAAGGGGATCATGAAGAACAGGAAGGCCGCCGGCACCCACAGCCAGCGCAGCCCCGAGGCCCCGCCGAGGGCCCAGGTGAGACCGAACACTGCCAGCACGAAGGCGTAGTGCGAGACGGTATGCACCGTGGCCACATAGCCCAGGAACATGCCGATGGCGCCCACCAACACAACCCAGGCCCCGGCAGTGCTGCCTTCGAAGGGCGTGAACTCCAACCGATCCTTCACCAGGTACACGAGCCCCAGGCTGATGAGCGGAATGAGCGGCGCGTGGGAGTATTCCTCGCGCTCCCATTGGCCGAGCAGGAATACGATGGCGTCCCAATAGCCGATGGCGACCGCAGCGGCGGCGAGGGCGAGACCCACAAGACCGAGAGGTGGCAGATGCCAGACGGTGACGGGGAGATCGGTGCTGGGTGCTGCGGATGGGTGGCTGTCGGACATCGCTTGGGTGTCTCTTGAAATGGCGCGGGAACGCGCGGCGCCGATGTTAGCGGATCGCGGGGTTCAGCCGGAGGCCGGCATCAGCGCGCCCACCGGGCCGGATTTGCACCGATCCTCACGATCCAGCCGCCCGGCCAGAAGCCAGAGCAGCAGCACGCAACCCAGGGCATAGAGGCTGGCGGCCGGATCTCGTTCCAGCGCTGGCATGCCCTCGAACCAGAGCGGCGCCAAGGCCACGAGTGGCAGGTGCAGGCTGAAGACCACCAGAGAGTGGCGGCCGAGGCGCGCCCAGGGCGCGAGCAGCCAGGCGGGCGGACGCGGATTCCAGCGCCAGAGCAGATAGACGAGTGCAGCCAGATTGAGCAGGCGCAGGGGCCCGAGCGTCCATTTATCCATGGTGAGGTAGAGGTCCGGGTGAAACCACGTCGGCGGCCAGAGCCCATGACGCAGGAGGAAGCCGCAGACTGCCACCCCCAGCGCGAGCGGCAGCAAAGGCCGCCAACGTTTGCGGGCCAGCCCGGGCTGGATGCGCCCGTAGCGTGCGGCCACGCCGAGCGTGAGGCCCACGATCCACAGGCCACCCCAGGCGAGCCAATCGAAGTGCCCTGGATGCAGCGCCGTTGGCTGCGCGTACCACCACGGCAGGACGCCGGCCACGCGCAGCGCCTGGGCGCACTGGGCGAGGCCCCAGAGCAGAGCCGCCAGGGCCAGCAAGCGCGACCAGCCATGGGTCTGCCCAACCGAAAGCCACCAGGGCGTACAAAGCAGACTCAACACGTACAACGGCAGCACGTCGAAGAGGGGCGGGGCGTGCAGCAGGAGAGGCATGAGCAGGAAGCCTGCCATGGGATCGGCGATGAGCGGGCCAAAGTGATTGGCAAGGCCCGGCGAAACGGGCCCGTAGTGAAGGGCCAGCGCCGCCACCGGCAAGAGCACCAGCAGATGGGCGGCGTATACCCTCCCCGCTCTCGCCCACACCTTGCTGCGCATCCGCGCATGGCCATCGCGTTCGAGGCTGCGGCCGTAGACCGAGCCACAGAGGCAGGCCGCGAGCAGCACGAAACCCTCGGCCGAGGAGACCACGCCGAAGGGCCCATTGCACAGATGCGACAGGGCGCTGGGCACGTGGGTGATGGTCATCAGCACCAGCAGGAGCCCGCGCAGGGCGTCCAGACGGGCGTCCCGTTGCCTCGGTGCGGGTACCAGCATGAGCACGGGGGCAGCGCTGCCGCTGTTGCCGGGCAGCACGAGTCCGGAAACACGGCGGGTCGCGCCACTCATGGGACAGCCCCGGACAGCCCCTCGGATACGCGAGCCTCGAAGCGCTGGAGGATGGTGTCTTGCGAGAACTCCGCGAGGGCACGCGCACGCGCCGCCTGGCCGTAGTCCAGACGCAGGGCCGCATCGGCGGCCAGGCGCTCGAGTGCGGCGACGAAGGTCGCCACCGAGCCGGGCGGCACCACTTCCCCGCAGCCCGCCACCATACGCGCCACCTCGGTGTCCGGCTCGGCCGTGGCCAGCACCGGCCGCCCGCTGGCCAGCATGCTGGGAAGCTTGCTCGGCATGACCAGATCGGCCGCCGTGGCCTTCTGCGGCAGCAGGTGTATGTCGGCGCAGGCGAGTAATTCAGGCAGCCGCTCGTAAGGCTGCAGCGGCAGCCAGAGGACATTCGGCAGACCAGCCGTGGCCGCCCGAAGATCTTCGTACTCCACACCCCGGCCGCAGAGCAGGAAGCGGATCTTCGCCCCGGCCGCGTGCAAGCGCCCGGCCGCCTCCACCACCAGGTCGATGCCCTGCTTGCGCCCCAGATTGCCGGAATACAGGGCGACCACATCCGTTGCATCAAGGCCCAGTTGCTGCCGGTAGGCGTTGGGGCCTTTCAGCGGGCGGATGTGATCGCAGTCCACCCAGTTGGGTAGCAGGGCGACGTCTGTACGGTCAGCGTACTCCCCCGCTCGTGCGACCATGGCCTGCGAGATGGAGGAGACCCCATCGAAGCGCCGCATCAGCCAGGCCTCGGCCCGACGCACGATCTTGCGCAGGGTGTCGTTCCGGAGCAGACCGAGGGCGAAGGCCGCGTCCACCTCGAAATCCTGGATGTGCAGCCAGGCTCGGGCACCAGTCAGGCGCGCAAGCAGGAGCGCGCCCGGCGCGAGGAAGAGCGGTGGCTCGACCACCACGATCACATCCGGCCGCCACATAAGTTGGCGGGCCAGGTTGGGCAGGCTCGTGAGTGCAAAGCCGGCCAGATGCAGGATGCGCTTGCCCCCCCCGGGATTGGTCGGCACCCAGAGCGGGCTCCTGAACACCTCGGCACCGCAGGCCTGTGTGCGCGTGTAACGCCAGGCCGAATGACCCGCGTGCACACGCCACTCCGGATAGTAGGGCGGTGCCGTTACCACGCGCACCTCATGGCCGCGGGCAGCGAGCCACGCGACCAGCTCGCCGTTCACCTTGCCGATGCCGGTAAGCTCGGGTGCGAAGTTGATGGAGTGGAGGAGCAGGCGCACGGAGGAGAAGAAGGGCCGCGGAGTGACTCGATGGGACGCAGGGGCAACGCACCCCGCGGCGGCGGGAGGGCGACGCGCGCGGGCGGATGATCGATGCGACGAGGGGGCGATGCAAGGGGCGTTGAGCTGTCCCCGAGCGTCCTTGTCGGGGGCAGGGATGACGCTGACGACTTCAGCGCAGACGTTCCGGCAGCCGCGGCCGCAGCAGGAAATGGCCCGCGGGGAGCAGCAGGGTCCAGGTGTTGACGATGATGGTCATCCAGAGCACCCCGGAGAGCGTGCTGACGTCCTGACTCAGGATGGCCAGCACCTGCACCACCACACAACTGGCAATGCCGCTGTAGGGTGGTGCGTACACATTGCGCGCCGCCGCGAGCTGATGCGCTGCGCCGCCCAGGGTAGCGAGGGCACCGGTCAGCATCAGGAGTGAGAACTCATGCCCGAGCCCCGCGTACTCCGGGCCGAGCAGGGCGAGCAGTGGTGTGCGCAGCAACAGTGCCGCGGCCAGGGTACCCGCCACCATGGTGCCGAAGGCGGTCAGGGCCAGCAGGTAGGCCTGCCTAAGGCCCGCGTCCGGGCGGCGGGAGAGCCAGGGTGTGAACAGGTAGCCAAGCACGGCAATCAGCACGGAGTAGGCGATGCCGAAGCGGCCAAGTGCGCCCAGGCCGGCGACCGCTTGCGCATTGCCGAAGATGGACACCAGCAGCACGCCCAACTGCCCGGACAGGCAGTAGTAGATGGCCCCGGGCATGGCGCGGGCCAGGGCGTGGCGGAACTGCGGGGCGAGCGCCGGATCGGGCGCACCATCGGCCAGACCTTCGCTGCGGCAGCGGCCGAGCACTCGCCGGAGGTGCCAGCCCTGCGCCAGGGCGGTGGCCGACAACACCAACCAGGTGGCGGGCAGGAGCAGCAGCGCCGCTACTGAAAGTGCCCCGCGGAACAGTGCCGCTTGCAGGTGCAGGCCCTGCAGCCAGCTCACCGCCCCCCGGGCACGCAAGGGCGTTTCGGCCAGGTGCGCCAGCATCTGCCCCAGGGCCAGCGGCACGAGGACCGGGGCCGTGGCCAGCATGACGGGCCAGGGCGTGGCCAGGCGCCAGGTCAGGAACAGGAACACGCCAACGGCGAGGCAGAGGCTGATCGCCGCCAGTCGCAGCCGCCAGACACGCGCGGTGGCCATGATGCGGGCGAGCGCGGGCGCATCCTGGGCGCGCGGCCCGCTGAGTGCCAGCGTGGCGCTGCCGATGCCTCCGTCGGCCAGGACGGTGGCCAAGGTGAGACAGGACAGCGCCTGTGTGTACAGGGCGTACTCGGTCACCGGCATGGCGCGCACGATGAGGAAGCCGACCAGGGCCCCGACGGCCTGCACCGCAAGTTGCCCACCCAGTACCGTGAGCAGGGCGCGACTGGCGCGCTGGATGTTCATGCGGGCCGGCCGCGCAAGGGCGCCCACTGCCGGGGCCACTGCTTGCAGGTCCAGCGCAAGCCGCAGCCCCCGTGCGTGCGAGCGGGACTCAGAGCGCGAGCAACTGACGGAAGTAGTGGATGGTCGGGTCCAGGCCGTCCTCGAGCGATACCCGGGGCTCCCAGCCCAGTTCGTCCTTCGCCAGCGTGATATCGGGCTGGCGCTGCTTTGGGTCGTCACTCGGCAACGGCCGGAAGCAGAGCTGGCTCGGCCCACCCACCTTTGCCAGCACCTGCTCAGCGAGTTCCAGCATGGTGAACTCCTTGGGATTGCCGATGTTCACCGGGCCGGTGAAGTCCGGACGGGAGTCCATCAGGCGCAGCATGCCCTCGATGAGATCGTCCACGTAGCAGAAGCTGCGGGTCTGCTGGCCGTCGCCGAATATGGTGATGTCCTCGCCCTTCAACGCCTGCACGATGAAGTTGGAGACCACCCGCCCATCGCTCGGATGCATGCGCGGCCCGTAGGTATTGAAGATGCGCATGACCTTGATCTCCAGCCGATGCTGGCGCCAGTAATCGAAGAAGAGCGTCTCGGCGCAGCGTTTGCCTTCGTCGTAACAGGAACGGATCCCGACCGGATTGACGTTGCCCCAGTAGCCCTCCGGTTGCGGGTGCACCGTGGGGTCCCCGTACACCTCGCTGGTGGATGCCTGCAGGATGCGCGCCCGCAGGCGTTTGGCGAGACCCAGCGTGTTGATGGCCCCATGCACGCTGGTCTTGGTGGTCTGCACCGGATCGCGCTGGTAATGAACGGGTGAGGCCGGGCAGGCCAGGTTGAAGATCCGCGCCACTTCCACATAGAGCGGGAAGGTCACATCATGCCGCATGAATTCGAAGCGGTTGGAGCCCAGCAGGTGGCGGATGTTGTCGCGGTTGCCGGTATAGAGGTTGTCCACGCAGAGCACGTCCTCGCCCCGCTCGACCAGCCGGTCACACAGATGCGAGCCGAGGAAGCCCGCACCACCCGTCACCATCACCGCCTTGTTCAGCATCGGAAGTCCCTCATTGAAGTTTCCTGGGGCCGCCACGGCCACCGGTCAGGCGCAGCATTGTCGCGCAGAATTGCGACAGTGGCGTGACAGCGGGGTGGAAGGATCAGACGTTCCCGGTCACGCCATTCAATGTGACCGCCGCACCCCGACCGGGCGCGCGGGCACACCGGCGTGCACGCTCCACGGGGGCAGGTCTTGCGTTGCCAGGGCACCGAGCCCGAGGACTGCGCCCTCCCCTACCGTCACCCCAGGCATCACCACCGCCCGCGCCGCTACCCAGCCGCGCCGCTCCACGCGGATGGGCGCGGCCAACAGCGGGAAGGCCGGGTCGTGCATGTCGTGGGTGGCGGTACACAGGAAGGCCCCCTGGGAGATCACGCTGTGTACCCCCAGATGCACAGGGGCCAGGTTATAGATCTCCGCACCGTCGGCGATGGCGGCGTCGTCTTCGCAAGTCAGGTTCCAGGGGGCCCAGATGCGCGCCCCGGCATACACATGGCAGCGTTGCCCCATCCGCGCCCCGAAACGCGCCAGAAGCCAGGCGCGCCAGGCATGGGCGGTACGCGGTGTGAGGCGGAAGCAGAGTGCGCTCACCAGGCCCCAGAGGATCCGGCCCAGGCGGTTACGCGGCGAGATGTGCACGGTGTGCAGGGGGTGGGGCATGGGGGTGTTTCCTCGGGCACGGAACGCCTCGCAAGATGCGCTGGCCTACTTGAACAGGTCACTGAGCGTAATCGCAACGGCACTGGATCCCCGCCGCAGCCTGCCCCCAAGTGCACTTGTCAGGGGCGGGGATGACGTGATTCGCAGGGATAGCGGGGTGCGCGGGGCTGGCGGGATACGCCCCAGACGCGCAGCGGATCTCCGTACGCGTTCAGTCGATGAACCCCTGCGAGCGGGTGAAGTATCCGGCATCGGGCGGGAGTTCGGCCACCTCGCGCGAGGGCACGCCGGCGTACACGCGATAGGGTGTTTCATGGGCGGTGCGGAGCAGGGATTTGGCTGCCAGTACGCAGTGATCGGGCAGCACGGCACCGCCCAGGATGCAGCTATCCGTGCCAATGAAGGTGAAGTCCCCCAGATGTACGGGCTCGGCGTGTTGCCGGCCCCGGTAGACATCCACGCTGTGGGTCAGGATCTGGCTGCAGTAACCCGCCACGGTGGCGAAGCGGCCGATGGAGACACACTCCGTGCAATCGATGAGGTGGCGGTGGGTGATGGCGGAATGCTCACCCAGGATGAGGGCCGGGT
>DNIF01000129.1 GCA_003485715.1 Gammaproteobacteria bacterium | reverse complement strand
CTCGGCATCCCGGCAACCACTCGTGGGCCGCCACTGCGCCACGCGCCCCGGGCCCGCGTTGTAGGCAGCGGCGGCCATCGCCAGATTGCCCTCGTAGCGGCCCAGCATGCGCGCCAGATAGTGCGTACCGAGGCGCAGATTGGTGCGCAGGTCCAGCAGATCGGCATCGTTGCTGATGTCGATGCCCAGGCGTTCGGCCGTCTCGCGGCCGGTGGCCGGCATGAGCTGCATGAGACCAAGGGCACCGACACCGGAGCCCGCATCCACCTGGAAGGCGCTCTCGTTGCGGACCACGCTGAAGACGAGGTAAGCGGGCAGACCCTCCACGGCGGCGGCGCTCTCGATCTCTTCGCGCCAGGGCATTGGAAAGCGCAGCTCGGGGTCGTCGAGCCCAGGCACCCGGGCTGCCGTGATGAGGGCCCGGTCATGCCAACCCCAGCCGTGTGCGACCATCGCGGCCAGGGTCAGCGACTCGGACTCGAGGCTGCGGGTGAATTCGCGCCACTCACGCCGTGCCTCGGTGGTGCGGTCGATGGCGAGCCATTCTCGGGCTCGTGCTACCGCGGGGGCCCGCTCCATCGCAGTCAGCGCACCCGACTGCCCGTGTGCATGTGGGGTGTCGGTGTCGAAGTGGTAGGGCTCTCCGAGGCGCTCGGCCGCCCTGAGGGCGTAGTAGTCGGTGCCGCGGGCGATCTCCCGATAGAGGATGCGGGCCGATTCGTCGTGGCCCGTGGCCTCTCGCGCCCGCGCACGGAAATACTGCCAGCGCAGTCGCTCCGTGCCGGCCGCCGCATCGGCCTCGCTCCAGCGCAGGAGTTGCGGCCAGGCCTCGCGAGTGAGGGCCCAACCGGGCAGGGCCGACTGCACGGAGGCAGGCATGTGCGCGGGTGGGATCCGGTCGAGCCAATCGCCCGCCGCGTCATCGTCGCGCCCCAGCAGGGCCAGCGTGATGGCGAGAGCCTGGGGCTCGGCCTGCGCCGGAATCGGGCCCGCCGGCAGGCGTGCGGCGAGATGGCGTGCGGCTTCTCGCGCATCGGCTCGCGCCAGCGCCGAGTAGGCGACGCGCTCCGCCTCGCTCGCCCGCGGATCGCTCATCGGGGGCACGCCATTCCGCTGGGCAAGCCACTGGCGCGGATCTTCGCTGGCCGCGAGCAACTGCTCGGCGTACGGGGCGTTGAAGCGGGGAAAGCGCCGCACCAGCCAGCCGGCGAAGTCGCGGTTGCCGCGGGTGAGCGCGTCGGTCAGGCGCCGCCAGTGGAGCGTCTCATCGAAGTAAGGCGAGGCCTCGAGCCGAGCGAAGACCGGATCGCAATCGGGCGGACGGGAGCTGCCCACGGCCCACACCGCGCTCGCTTCGGCGAACCAGCCGGGGTCAGGGACTTCGCGTTCCGCGCGGGCCCGCAGCCAGGCACAAGTCAGGGCCACGTCGGTCTGCGGACGCCAGTCGGCCAAGAGGCGATCCCGATCGCCTGCCCGTGCCATTCGGCCAAGCCATTGACTACGCAAGGCCTCCGCCGGCCAGTCGCCCGAGTGGCGAGCGAGCCACTCGGAGGTCTCGCTGGCCGGGGCAGCACCCCAGCGCGCCTGGAGCCAACGGGCCTCCAGATGGGGGCGCAGCGGGTAGTCGACCAGGCGGGCGATGAACTGGCCAGCTTCGTCGATGCGCCCGGTGGTCAGCGCCCGCTCGGCGGCGAGGAAATCGCGCCGCGCCTGTGCGAGTTCCTGGGCCGCGGTTGGCAGACACAGGCTCACGGACAGCAGCACCAGCGGCCAGATCAGCCAGGGGCGCGATGGCTTTTGCGAACCCCGGCGTGCAATCGCGATGGCATAAGTCATCCGCATCCCTCTCCCGACGGCCTCACGCTATGCTGCCTGCATGACCGTTGACACCGCCAGTGAGTTCGCGCAGATCCTGCAAACGCGCCGCACCATCCATCGCTTCCGGCCGGACCCCATTCCGGAGGCCGCGCTCGAACGCGCCCTCGCAGCGGCGATCCTTGCACCCAACCACGGGCTCACCGAGCCCTGGCGCTTCTATCTGCCCGGACCTCAGACCGCCCTGCAACTGGTCTCGCTCAACACGAGCCTGGTTGCTGCCGGAGCGGGGCCGGAACGTGCAGCGGAAAAGGAAGCGCTGTGGCGGGCGGTGCCGCGCTGGCTGGTGCTCACCGCGGTGTGCAGCGCCGATCCCTTGCGTGCCCGTGAGGACTACGCTGCCTGCGCCTGCGCCGCACAGAATCTCGCGCTGGCGCTTTGGAGTGAGGGGATCGGCATGAAATGGACCACCGGCCCCGTCACCCGCACGCGCGAGTTTCTCGAACTCATGTGGATCGACGGCGCGGCCGAGGAGGTCGTCGGGCTGATGATGATTGGTTATCCCGCAGAGGTGCCGCCCGTCAACCGGCGGCCCGCGGCCAGCTTCCGGGTAGAACTGCCCTGAGCGGGCAACCCCGACCGGTGCGCGCCTACTTCTACTCGCTGCTCCTGCTCGGGCTGTTGGTTCCGATCCTCGGTGTGACGGTGATGCTGTGGCAGAACCGCTTGCCCTGGCAGGACCCGCCGGGGCCCTGGGCGCGTCTGGGCGTCTACCTCGGCCAGCACGTCGCACGCCTGGACCCGGACAGCCCCTTGCCGGAGCTGCGTCCGCGGGCATGGCCCCACCCGCCGCGGGTGGTCGCCGGCGCCCTGCGGGTGACCATCTCGGCCCTGGGCTGGAAGCTGCTGAGCGAGGATGGCCGCAGTGGTCGCTTCGACATATTGGCCACTTCGCGCATCCTGGGGGTCGAGGACAGCATCATCCTCGAGGTGGGGCTGACGACCGACGGCGGCAGCGTCATCACCGGCATCGCGCGCCGTCGTTCAGGTGCGGTCGACTTCGGCAGCAACAGCCGCCACCTGATGGATGTGCTGGAAGGCGTGGAGCAGCGTCTGCCAGCCGACCCTCGGCACCCATCCGCCTGAGTCGTGACGGCGTCGGTCGGGTCCCGAAAGGAAACCTCTACGCCTGCACCTTCATCACGCCTGCACCCCTTCATCACGCGTGCACTCCGTCATCCCCGCGTAGGCGGGGATCCAGTCCTTCCCCGGCAGCGATGCGACGCAGGCGGGTTGCCGCCGGCGCGCGACTGACCGGAGCCCGGTCCGCCGCCAGACTCAGCGCACGGCTCCAAGTGCGCAGGCGCGCTCGCTCTGCAGTCGCCCAAGCTCGGCCACCCCGCCGGTGCTGTAGCCGGGTGCCAGTTCAGGCCACCCACCCACCTCGCGGCCGATGAAGTCCGCCAGGAAATCCAGGTGGTCCGCACGATCATTCAGCGCCGGGATGTAATGGAGTTCTGAACCGCCGGCTGCCGCGAAGAACTCGTGATTCTGCAGCGCGAGTTCTTCCAATGTCTCCAGACAGTCGGCCGAGAAGCCGGGGGCCAGCACGTCCAGTCGCCGTACCCCCGAGCGTGCCAGCTCGCGTACCGTTTCGTCTGTGTAGGGCTTGAGCCAGGCACGCGGCCCGAATCGCGACTGGAAACTCACCTGCCATTCCTGCGGGCCGAGGCCCAACTGCTCGGCAACCAGTCGCGCCGTCATGTGGCACTGGCAGTGGTAAGGGTCGCCGCCGTCGAAGTAGCTCTGCGGGATGCCGTGGAAGGAAAAGAGCAGCCGCTCGCCCGTGCCGTTCTGCGCCCGGTACTCGCGCACACTGGCCGCGAGGGCAGCGATGTAGCCGGGCTCGGCGTGGTAGCTCATCGGCATGTGCAGGGACGGCAGCCAGCGCCAGCGCGTGAAGGTGGTGGCGAGGGCGTCGAAGGTCGAGCCGGTCGTGGCAGCGGAGTACTGCGGGTAGAGCGGTAGCACGATCAGGCGTTGCACGCCATGGCCCTGGAGCGTGGTGAGGGCCGAGGCGATCGATGGATTGCCGTAACGCATGCCCAGTGCGCAGATGATGCGCCCGGGGAAGCGCGCCTCCAGCCGCTCACGCACGCCAGCGAGCTGACGGCGGGCAGTGACGAGCAGAGGCGAACCGGCCTCTGTCCACACCTGCCGATAGGCTGCGGCCGAGCGACGCGGGCGAGTGTTCAGGATGATCCCGTACAGGATGGGCAGCCAGAGGATGCGTGGCAGCTCTACGACCCGTGGGTCGCTCAGGAACTCGGCCAGATAGCGCCGAAGAGCGGCCGGAGTCGGCGCATCGGGCGTGCCGAGGTTGGTGAGGAGCACACCGACACGGGCTGGTGTACCGTGGCGGTAGTCAGAGGCTTGCGGATAGCGGGCCATGAGGGCTTCAACGAGATTGGGTGAGGTGGCTGGTGCTGATCAGGAGAGTGGCGGAATGCCCTGAGGTGGATTCACCCGACGGATGTTACATCCGCGAGCTCCTGCAGCCACCGCGGGAGGCAGCAGGCCTGGGCTTTTCGCTGGCGCTCGCGCGCCTCGGTCCGGGAGAACGAACCCATGCGCATGTCCTTTCCCACGATGAGGTGTACTTCCTGCTCGAGGGCAGTGGGCGCATGCACATCGGCGCACGATCGGCAGCGCTTGGGCCGGAGGATGCGGTGTTCATTCCGCGCGGTGAGGTGCAGTGGATCGAGAACACCGGTACGGGTGAACTGCGTTTCCTCGCGCTGGTGAGCCCGCCCTGGCGGCCGGAGATCGATCGGCGGGTCGCCGAAACAAAGGGCGACGCGGCCGGGGATTCGTCAAGCCGTGAGCCCTGAGCCGACGGCAGCTCGGGTTGCTACCCTGACTTGCCGAGGAAAATGGCTGGCTTCATTCCAGACCCACAGGAGTAATGCAGCATGACCACGAACTCAGCGTCCGTGCGTGCCTACGGCGCGCATGCCGCAGACCGCGCCCTGGAGCCCCTCACCATTCCGCGTCGCGCCCTCGGGGCGCATGACGTGGCGATCGACATCCTCTTCTGCGGTGTGTGCCACTCGGATATCCACCAGGTCCGCGCCGAATGGGCGGGCACGCTCTATCCCTGTGTCCCCGGCCATGAGATCGTCGGGCGCCTGGCGGCCGTGGGTACACAGGTGACGCGTCACGAGGTCGGCGACCTCGTCGGCGTGGGCTGTCTGGTGGACAGTTGCCGCCAGTGCCCCGATTGCCGGGATGGCCTGGAGAACTACTGCAACGATCTGGTGTTCACGTACAACGGCCCCACGGCCGATGCACCTGGCCACACACTGGGCGGCTACGCGCAGCGCATCGTGGTCGACGAGCGCTTCGTGCTGGCAATCCGGCATCCGGAATCGCAACTGGCGGCGGTGGCGCCGCTGCTGTGCGCGGGCATCACCACCTACTCACCCTTGCGTCACTGGCAGGCCGGCCCGGGCAAGACGGTGGGTGTGGTCGGCATCGGCGGCCTGGGGCACATGGGTATCAAGCTTGCGCGTGCCATGGGTGCTCAGGTGGTGGCGTTCACCACCTCCGAATCCAAGCGCGAGTCCGCGCTGACGCTGGGTGCGCATGAGGTGGTCATCTCCAGCGACTCCGCGGCCATGGCGGCGCAGGCCGGTCGCTTCGATCTGATCCTCGACACCGTCGCTGCGGAACACGACCTCGATGCACTGCTGGTCACGCTCAAGCGCGACGGCCAACTCGTGCTGGTGGGTGCCCCCGCCACGCCGCATCCATTCCCCAACGTCTTCAACCTGCTGCTGAAGCGCCGTGGCATCCACGGCTCGGTCATCGGTGGTATTCCCGAGACGCAGGAGATGCTGGATTTCTGCGCTTCGCACGGCATCCTCGCCGACATCGAGCTCATCCGCGCCGACGAGATCAACGCCGCCTACGAGCGGATGTTGCGCGGCGACGTGCACTACCGCTTCGTGATCGATATCGCCACGCTGGCTTGACGGGGAGCGTCCGTCGCACGGCGGCCACCGGGGCTGTGGAAACCGAGCCGGCAGACGCATCCGCGCGGTAGCCGAAAAAAGAGAAGCCCGCGACTGGGCGGGCTTCCGGATTGGCTG
>DNIF01000193.1 GCA_003485715.1 Gammaproteobacteria bacterium | reverse complement strand
GTTTCGCCGCAGCAGCGGGCCGAATGTTCGCGCCCGTTCGGGTCTTCGGGCACGTCCAGCGTGGGGTTGCGGTCGAAGAATCCTTCGGGGCGCAGCTTGAAGCCGATATAGTCCACCGGCATCACCGGCCAATCCTCGGGCCGGGGGAAATGGGTCAGGCCGAAACTGTGCCAGACCACGATATCTTCACCATCGACGGTGCGGTTCGCGGCCGCATAGCTGGGCAGACCCGCCCCGCCTGGATGCTGGTTCGGCGTGTAGCCCGCCGCCCATATTTCATCGCGGGCATAGCGGGTCACCCACAGAGCCCTGGTCGCAAAACCGGCGCGCTTGCGGATCGAGGCACCGTCGGCAGCCAGAAGCAGCGGTTGGCCTGCGGGCAACAGCACATAGGCGGTGGGTTCGCCCACGCGGTTCTTCGCCTCGGACGAGGCGATTCGCCAGATCCGCCCCTTGGCGTTGTCGGCCACGCGCTGCGCCTCGGCCTCGGTAGTCAGCCGGGTGATGCTGCGGGTAAAGGCGTTGCCCAGAGGGTTGTCGGGGCCCATCGGCAGGCGTGCCACCTCGATTTCATCGACATGGCAACGGTCGCCGTCGATGGCCATGTCCAGACGGGCCGAGAACATGTGCTGGTGAATCGGCGCGCCCAGCCCCGGCGCCATCTGGGTCGCAAACTCATAACCACCGCCCGGATGACCAGAGGTGAAGACGATGCCGGTGGCCTTGCATTCCAGTTCGATCCGGCCATCGAGGTAAAAATACCAGTAAAAGCCGTAATCGTAATTGCCGACCGTCACGAAGAAGCTGATCACCAGGCGCCGCTGGCGCCGTACAGTCCCCTGCCTGGTGATGAAATCGGTGTGTTTCCACAGCGTACCGAAATCCTCTTCATGGATGCAGACGGCGTTTGGGATCAGCACCGGCTCGCAGAAATCATCGACCACTGTCGCGTCGAGATAGTGGATCTGCCCCAGGCAGTCGCAGCCAAGCACCAGCGAGTTGGCCAACCGCCCGAACTGGTACTCGCCGGCGTCGCAATAGTTCTGCCAGTCATGGGTCGGCTGCGGCTCACCATAGGGTACGACCATTTCCGACACCGCAGCACGGTTGAGGATGCGCCGCAGGCGGCCACGGTCGCTGAAGCCGATATCGTGCAGCGTCAGCCCTTCGCGCCCGTTGAAGCCGATGCGAATTTGCCAGTTCTGCCAGTTCAGCACATGGTTGCTGACGGTGAAGCTGGCGCCCTCGGGCTGGGTAATGTGCAGGGGCTTCATGTCGGCGCGCAGGGGCCCCCGGATCGCCGGATCGAGATAGTTTCCGCTTTCGGCTGGAATGTCAGGATAGCCGGTATCGACCAGCCGCAACACCCGGCGTTCGGTCAGATCGACATGCGCCACCACGCCCTCGATCGGGTGGGCGAACATGGCATGCGTGCCGTCGCGGTCGAGGAAGCTCAGCACGCGGATCATCCGGCGCCCGACCTCGTCGGCATGGCCGAAGACCCCTGCCGACAAGGGCGCGCAGCGGACGCGGTCAAACTCGGTGATGCCGCGCCGCTCGATGGCGGCTCGGTAACCGGGGTCGGCCTTGGCAATTTCCTCGGCGGCGACGTAATCCTCGTCGAGGATCGGTCCCCAGCCATCTGTCGCGGGATCGAGACGGCGATCATGGATGATGCGGCGCGCGGGGATGTCCACGACCATCTCGCGCGCCGTGTTGGCCTGCTTGTCGGTAACAAGAACGCCGATCTCGCGCGGCACCGGGGCGTCGGGTGACCAGGCGCGAAGCGTCGCGTGATCCGGCTCGCGCAGCATGACATAGCTGTAGCGGATCGCCGGCCCAGCGATTCCGGCATCGGCTAGGAGCGTGGGCGGCAGAAGGGAAGTCCCTGACGACCTGAACGCTGCGTGAGCGTTGAACGGACATGGCCATCAGCTACCGCCCCTACGAACCGCAGCAGGAGATGCTGCTGCCCGCATCGCTGCAGGACTGGTTGCCCAAGGGGCACCTGGCCTACTTCATCAGCGACACGGTCGATGCGCTGGACCTGAATGCGTTCTACGCCCGCTACGCAGGCGGGGGCGCACGCAACCAGCCGTTCCACCCGGCCATGATGGTCAAGCTGCTGGTCTACGGTTACGCCACGGGCGTGTTCAGCTCGCGCAAGATCGAGCGCCGCTTGCATGAGGACCTGGCATTTCGGATGCTGGGCGCGGGCAACTTGCCCAAGCACCGCACGATCCGCGACTTCCGCGCCTTGCACCTATTGGAGCTGAGCAATCTGTTCGTGCAGGTGGTTGAGCTGGCGCGCGAGATGGGCCTGGTCAAGCTGGGCACGGTGGCCATCGATGGCACCAAGCTCAAGGCCAATGCCAGCCGCCACAAGGCGATGAGCTATGAACGCATGCAGCAGGCTGAAGGCGAGCTGAAGGCGCAGATCGACGCACTCCTGGAGCGCGCGAAGACCGCCGACGCGGCCGAGGCCGACGAGCCCGAGTTGGACATTGCGGCCGAGATCGAGCGGCGCGAGGTACGGCTCAAGGCCATCGCTGAAGCGCGCGCGCGGATTGAGCAGCGCCAGCGCGACGCCGACATCGAGCGCGGTCGCAGCGACGACGACGAGCGCAAGCCACGCGACGAAGACGGCAAGCCCACCGGCGGGCGCTACAAGCGCGAGTTCGGGGTCCCCGAGCCCACGGCACAAGACAACTTCACCGATCCCGACAGCCGCATCATGAAGCGCGCTGGCGGCGGGTTCGACGCGAGCTACAACGCCCAGACGGCGGTGGACGACACCGCGCACATCATCGTGGCGGCCGAGCTCGGCAACAACGCCGCCGACGTGGGGCAACTCGTGCCGATGCTCCAGGCCGTCAAGGCCAACACCGGCCAGGCACCCGAGCAGGCGCTGGCCGATGCGGGCTACCGCAGCGAGCAGAACTTCGCCGACCTTGCCGGTTCACCCACCGAGCTGGTGGTGGCCATGGGGCGCGAGGGCAAACGCTGCGCCGAGGTCGACGCCGAGAAAAATCCGCACACGGCGGCGATGGCGGCCAAGCTGCAGACCGAAGAAGGCAAGGCCGCGTACCGAAGACGCAAGTGCATCGCCGAGCCGCCCAACGGCTGGATCAAGAGCGTGCTGGGGTTCCGTCAGTTCAGCCTGCGAGGACTGCACCGCGTGCAGGCAGAGTTCAAGCTCGTGTGTCTGGCGCTGAACCTGCGGCGAATGGGTGCTCTGAATGCAGCGTGAGAGAAGCAAGATGGGTGAAATCGACCTGAACTCACCGTTCCAGCATGAAACCGAGGACCTCATCAGTCGCGACTGCGAGGCATTGGCGCTCGCGAGCGCTCGAACAGCTGCTGCACCTCCGCATTCGATCAGTGGCGTGGGCTGCGCAGATTACTGCCGCCCACGCTCCTAGCCCGTACTACAGCCCCGGCCACTGGCGCGGCCCGGCGGCGGCCACGCCGGCGAGCGCGAGCACCCGCTCGACGGTGTCGTCGACCAGCTCGTCGATCGTGCGCGGCCGGTGGTAGAAGGCGGGCAGCGGCGGGAAGACGATGCCGCCCATCTCGGTGACGGCGGTCATGTTGCGCAGGTGCGCCAGGTTCAACGGCGTCTCGCGCACCAGCAGCAGCAGCCGGCGGCGTTCCTTGAGGGTGACGTCGG
>DNIF01000264.1 GCA_003485715.1 Gammaproteobacteria bacterium | reverse complement strand
TGATGGGTGAATCCTCGGCCAAACACCTGCGCGGGGAGTCCATGGCGGACGTGGTCTTCAGCGGCTCGGCGACGCGCAAACCGGTGCAACAGGCGAGTGTCGAACTGGTTTTCGACAACTCTGATGGTCGCATCGGCGGGCAATACGCGGCCTATGCCGAGATCTCCATCCGTCGGGTGGTGAATCGCGAGGGTGTGTCCACTTACAGCCTGAACGGCACACGTTGCCGGCGGGCCGACATCACCCAGATCTTCCTCGGCACGGGTGCCGGTGCCCGCAGCTACGCGGTGATCGAGCAGGGCATGATCTCCCGCATCGTCGAGGCCCGTCCGGATGACCTGCGCGCCTTCATCGAGGAGGCCGCCGGCATCTCGAAGTACAAGGCCCGGCGACACGAGACGGAAAATCGCATCGCCAACACCCGCGACAACCTCCAGCGTGTGACCGACCTTCGCGACGAACTCGGACGGCAGACCGCGCGCCTGGCCGAGCAGGCACGGGCGGCGGAGATTCACCGCAGTCTCACGGCAGAGCAGTCGGTGTTGCAGTCACGGCTCCTCGCGGTTCGCGCCCGCTTGCTGCGTGCCACGCTCGCAGAGGCCCTGCGCCAGTGTGAACGTGCCGCTGCCGGGGCGGTGGACGCGGGACAGCAGGAGCAGGCGGCGGCTCGGCGTCTGGCCGATACCCGCGAGGCCCGCGAGCGCCTGCAGGCGGCGGCGAGCGAGGCGCAGCAACAGAACTTCGCCGCAGCCGCAGCGGTGGCGCGGGCCGAGCAGGACCTCCAGCATCTGCGCGACCGGCGCGCACGCATCGAGTCGGGGCGTCAGCAACTGGGCCAGGAGCAGGCGCGGGCCACGGAGCGGCTGACGGCCGATCGCGCGGCACTCGCCGAGCACGCCGCAAGCCTTGCCGCACTCTCGCCCCGACTCGACGAGGCCCGCACCCGAGCCGAGGCCCTGCAGCAGGGGCTGACCGGTACGGAGGCGGCTGCCGGCGAGTCGGCCCGGGCCTGGGAGACACACCTGCGTGTCGCGGCCGAGCTCGTGCGTCACGAGCGGGTCGAGCTGACCCGTCTGCAACAGCTCGATGCCCGATTGGCCGAGGCGGCCGAACGTCTGGCGACACTCGGCCGCACCCGTCAGGCCCTGGAGGCGCAGTCAGCTGCGGCGCGTCCAGAGGACATCGAGGCCCGCCTGCAGGAGATCGCAACTGCCCTCAGTGCGGCCCAACAAGCGGCCGAGGCACGACGGACCGCCCTCGATGAGGCCCGTACCCGGCAGCGCGAGTGCAGCCAGCAGCTCGCCGAGGTGCGCGGGGGGATCCAGCATCGCCGCGGTCAGCTCGCCAGCCTCGAGGGGACTCAGGTCCAGGCACTCGGCAAGCAGGCGGGCAATGTGCGCGAATGGCTGCGCCAGCGCGGTGAGCCGCGCGGCCTCAGGCTGGCCGAGACGCTCGAGGTCGCTGCGGGCTGGGAGCAGGCCGTCGAGGCCGCTCTTGGCAGTCGGTTGGAACTGCTCTGGCTCGAACGCGAGGGCGACAACGTGGCCGAACTCGATTTGCCGGCCGGCGTGGTGGGTGTCCTCACCGCCGCGCCTGCGGCCAGCGCCGCCGCGGCTGCGCCGGACTGCCTCGCCGCACGGGTCCGTGGGGCACCGCTGGTGCTCGAGTGGCTGGCCGCCATCACCGTGGTCGAGGATACCCCGGCCGCCCTCACGCGGCTGGCGGAGGCCGCCGCACTGCCGGCAGTGCTCACGCGTGCCGGTGTCTGGGTTGGGCGCGGCTGGACCTGGCAACCGTTGGTGCGGGCTGGACAGCAGGCCGGTGTGCTGGTGCGCGAACGCGACCTGCGCGGCCTGCGCGCCGGGATCGAGGAACTCGAGGTCCTGGCTGTCGGCCACACCGAGGCCCTCGGCGTGGCCCAATCCAGGGTCGAGTCCCTGCAGCGGGAGGAGCGAGAGGCCGAGCCCACGCTCCGTCGGCTGCGCGAGGATCAGGCTCGTCTCGCCTCGGAGGCCGCCGCGATGCGCGCCCGTCTGGAGCAGATCCAGCAGCGGCTCGAGGCCGAGTATGCAGCCGAGCGTGAGATCGAAGGGGGGCGGGCCCGCATCCTGGAGGAGCGCGAAGCGGTCGCGGTGCGGCTTGCCGAGTGTCAGCGGGCCCTGCCCGACATGGAAACAGAGCGCGAGCGCCTGCAGGCCGAGCGGATGGGGCTCGAACGTGCAGTGCAGGAGGGGCGTCAGGCCGCGCGCGAGGCGCGCGAGATCGTGCACCGACTGGAGCTCGAGTCGACCCGCGCCACGCAGCTCGTCAATGCCGAGCGCGCGGCCATCGAGCGCGGCGAGACCGCGCTTGCGGAGGCCGTCCTGCGGGCCAACAGCCTGCGCGAGGAGCTGGCTCAATTGCAGGCACCGGAGACCGCACTCCTGGCAACGCGCGAGGATGCACTGCAGACGCGCTTCCTCGCCGAACAAGCCGCTCAAGAGGCGCGTAACCGCGTCGCTGCGGCCGACCATGCCCTGACCGAGGCCGAAGCCGCGCATGCCGAGGCGCTCACGCTGGCGCGCGCGGCGCAGCAGCGTCTGGAGGGCACGCGGCTCGATGAACGCACCGCGAGCGTGCGCCTTGCAGACCTCGAACAGGAGGCAACCGAGCTCGGTGTGGAACTCTCGGCGGCCGAGGCGGCAGTCACCGGTGAGGAAACGGAGGGCGCATTGCGCGAGCAACTCGAGCGCATCGCCCGGCGCATCGCGCGACTTGGCAACATCAATCTCGCCGCCATCGATGAGCATCGCGAGGCCCTCACGCGCAAGACCTTTCTCGACGCCCAGCACGCGGATCTCACCGCCGCACTCGAGACCCTCGAAACCGCCATACGCACCATCGATCGTGAGACCCGCGCGCGTTTCCAGACCACCCTGGAACGCGTGGATGCGGGCTTCCAACGGCTCTTTCCGCGGCTATTCGGCGGCGGATCGGCCAGTCTTCGCCTGCTCGGCGATAACCTCCTCGACGCCGGCATCGGCGTGACCGCCCAGCCCCCGGGCAAGCGCAACGGCACCATCCATCTGCTCTCTGGCGGCGAAAAGGCATTGACCGCCATCGCACTCATCTTCGCCATCTTCGAGCTGAATCCCGCACCTTTCTGTCTGCTGGACGAAGTGGACGCGCCGCTCGATGATCCGAACGTGCTCCGGCTCTGCGAACTCCTCAAGG
>DNIF01000258.1 GCA_003485715.1 Gammaproteobacteria bacterium | reverse complement strand
GGATTGCGTGGTGTGTGGCCACTGGTCAGGCGCACCCGCTTGGCGTGCTCGCGGTCACCTTCACCAACAAGGCCGCGCGCGAAATGAGGACGCGCACCGAGGGGCTGCTGGCCGCGCCGGTCGGTGGTATGTGGCTCGGTACCTTCCACGGCATCGCCCATCGGTTGTTGCGCCTGCATTGGCAGGAGGCGGGGCTGCCACAGACCTTCCAGATCCTCGACAGCGAGGATCAGCAACGGCTGATACGGCGGGTGCTGCGCGGGCTCGCCATCGACGACACCGTGCTGCCACCACGCGAGGTGCAGCACTACATCAACGCGCGCAAGGAAGAGGGCGTGCGCTCCGCGAAGGTCGCGGTGGATGATCGGCAGGGCGAACTGCTGCGCAGTGCCTATGCGGCCTACGAGGAGGCATGTCGCCGCGCGGGACTGGTGGATTTCGCCGAGCTGCTGCTCGCGGCCTTCGAACTTCTGCGTGATCGCCCCGGCCTCGCCTTCCACTATCGCGAGCGCTTTCGTCATCTGCTGGTGGATGAGTTCCAGGACACCAATGCCCTGCAATACGCCTGGCTGCGCTTGCTGGCCGGGGATACCGGCGCGCTCTTCGTGGTGGGTGACGACGACCAGTCCATCTACAGTTGGCGTGGTGCCGACAGCGCCCACATGCAGGGCTTCCAGCGCGACTATCCCGGTGTGCGACTGGTGAAGCTCGAGCGCAACTATCGCTCCACCGGCACCATTCTGGCGGCGGCCAACGCCCTCATCGCCCGCAACAGCGCGCGGCTCGGCAAGACCCTCTGGACGGACGGAGCCAAGGGCGTGCCGATCGCCGTCTACCGCGCCTTCAATGATCGCGAGGAGGCGCGCCACGTAGTCGAGCGCTGCGAGGAACTGCACGCCCGGGGCAGAAGCTACCAGGACCTCGCGCTGCTCTATCGGACCTCGGCCCAGTCGCGGCTCTTCGAGGAGGCCCTGCGCTACGCCCGGGTGCCCTACCGGGTGTTCGGTGGCTTCCGCTTCTACGAGCGGGCGGAAGTGAAGGATGTGCTCGCCTATATGCGCCTGATCGCGTCGCGAGACGATGACGCGGCCTTCGAGCGGGTCGTGAACACGCCTGCGCGCGGGCTCGGTGACCGCACGCTGGAATCCCTGCGGGCCCGCGCACGCCGTGACGCCACTCCGCTGTGGTCCGCGGCCGCGGCACTGTTGCGCGCTGGCGAGCTCGCGGCACGCGCTGCGACTGCCCTGCGCGCCTTCCTGCTGCTCATCGACGGGCTGGCCACCAGCACCGCCGAACTGCGTCTGGATGCCGCCATCGAGGAGGTGGTCATGCGCACGGGCCTGCCCGACCACTATCGCCGCGAGGCGGCCGAGCGGGCCGACGAACGCCTCGAGAACCTGGCCGAGCTGGCCACGGCCGCGCGCGATTTCGAACTGCGCGGTGATCCTCAGGAGGGCCTGACGCCACTGGTCGCCTTTCTCGCGCACGCCGCCCTGGAATCGGGCGATGGTCAGGCCGAGGACGACGAGGACGCCGTGCAACTCATGACCCTGCACAGCGCAAAGGGCCTGGAATTTCCGCTGGTCTTTCTCGTCGGCATGGAGGAGGGGCTGTTCCCGCATCAACGCGCCCTCGATGACCTGCGCGGCACGGAGGAGGAACGCCGCCTCTGCTACGTGGGCATCACCCGCGCCCGCGAGGCCCTCACCCTCACCTGGGCCGAGTCGCGCCGGCTGCACGGCCGCGATCACTACCCCGCGCCGTCACGTTTCCTGGCCGAGCTGCCGCGCGAACTGCTGCGCGAGGTACGGGCCGATGGCCGCAGTGGCGTGCTGCCGGCGCAGCGTGTTCCTGTGACCAGAACACCCGCCTTCGCGGACAGTGCGACAGACGCGGAGACCGATCTGCGCCTGGGACAGCGGGTGGTGCATCACGTCTTCGGCGAGGGGGTGGTGCTGAATCTCGAGGGCCGCGGCGCGCAGGCACGGGTGCAGGTGAACTTCGCCGAAGCCGGTGCCAAATGGCTGGTCAGTGCCTACGCCGGGCTCAAGGGCTGCGAATGAACCTGCCGCGCGTCACTGCGCGGACCGTGTTGTCAGCCTCGCTCACTCCGTCATCCCCGCGCACCCCGTCATCCCCGCGCAGGCGGGGATCCAGTCCTTCCCCAGCGACGGCACAACGACGCTGGATTCCCGCTTTCGCGGGAACGCCGAAGGCGGGCACTGCTCCGTCACCCCGGTGTGTTCTCGTCGTCGGTATTGATGACTACCGGACCGGAGTCCGGGGCCTCATGCCTCGTCTGCTGCACGTTCCCGTTTGGGCTCATGAGCAAAGCCACGGCGTGAGCCGCGGATGAAGGCCGCAATCTCGCGCACCGTCGCCTCCTCGTCGGCCTCGAGCACCGCCAGGGATTGCTCCAGCGGCAAGCCGCTGCGCAGCAATCCGCGGTAGGCCCGGCGCAGGGCGCGGATGGTCTCGGCCGCGAAACCAGCGCGGCGCAGGCCCACCACATTCAGGCCGCGAGCCCGGGCCGGGTTGCCATCGGTGACGATGAACGGCAGGCAGTCCTGCACCACCTTGGCAAGGCCAGCCAGCATGGCCAGACGGCCGACCCGGGTGAACTGGTGGACCGCCACCTGCCCGCTGATGAATACCCGGTCCTCGAGGGTGACGTGGCCGGCGAGGCTCGAGTTGTTGGCCATGACGATGTGGTTACCGAGCTGGCCATCGTGGGCGACGTGCGTGTTGACCATGAGGTAGTTGCTGTCGCCGATGCGGGTCACGCTGCCGGCGCGAATGCCTCGATGCACGGTCACGGCCTCGCGCAGCACGTTGTCGTCCCCGATCTCGACGAAGCTCTCGAAGTCGGATGCGAGACCCAGCACCTGCGCCTCGCCGCCCAGCACGGCGTGGGCGAAAATGCGGTTGCGTGCCCCGATGCGCACGCCGGAATGCACCACGACGCGGGCACCGAGCACGGTGCCAGGCCCGATCGACGCGCCCGACTCGATCAGGCAACCGGGCCCGATCCGCACTCCGGGTGCGAGTGTGGCGCCCGCTTCCACAATTGCGCTCGGATGTACCTCGGGCGGGGGCAGGTCAGTGGCCGGGAGGCCGGAAGCGGTGCTCATGTGGGCTTGCTCCAGGATGGCGACGGGGTAGGTTGTAAACGCCCTTGCAGGCTGAAGAGTCGGTCAGGGTAACGACGTTGCGCCGAGGCATGTCGCGACCGCCGCGCCACGTCGGTGATCACGGCGCGCCGAACTGCAGGCGTCGAAGTCGGGCGTAATGGCCATCCCGCCGCAACAGATCTGCCGGTGAGCCGAATTCCACCAGCCGCCCGTGATCCAGCACGGCAACCTGATCGGCGTGCTCGATGGTGGATAGTCGGTGCGCGATGATGACGCAGGTACGCCCGCGCCGCAGTCGGTCCAGGGCCGCCTGGATGTGCTGCTCGGATTCGCTGTCGAGAGCCGAAGTGGCTTCGTCCAGGATGAGCACGGGGGCGTCCTTCAAGAGCGCGCGGGCGATGGCAATGCGCTGGCGTTGGCCGCCCGACAGCCGCACACCCCGTTCACCCACGAGGGTATCGAATCCTGCTGGCAGGGTCTCGATGAATTCGAGTGCATGGGCTGCGTCGGCGGCATTACGTACATCCGCGAGCGCCGTGCCGCGCAGGCTGCCGTAGGCGATGTTGTTGCGCAGCGTGTCGTTGAACAGCACCACCTCCTGGCTCACCAGAGCGAGGTTGCGACGCAGACCTTGTAGCCGAACCTCCGCGAGATCGATCCCATCGAGCGTGATGCGTCCGGAGCTTGGCCGGTACAGCCGGGTCAGCAGGCCAACGAGCGTGGATTTGCCACTGCCGGATGCGCCGATGATGGCGAGCGTACGGCCGGCAGACACGCCGAGGTTCACGCCATCGATGGCCAGCGCGTGACCGTGAGGGTAGCGGAAGCTCACGTCCTCGAAGCGGATCTCGCCCCGCACACGCGGCAGCTCGAGCTGACCGAGGTCTTCCTCCACCTCGGCGCGGAGCAATTCGAAGATGCTGCTGGCTGCTGCCAGCCCGCGCTGGAACT
>DNIF01000279.1 GCA_003485715.1 Gammaproteobacteria bacterium | reverse complement strand
GAGGTGGCAGGGAAACTCGTCCGTGCCGGTGTCGAGGTGCTCGTCGAGGCGGGTGCCGGGGCTGCGGCTCACTTCGAGGACCCGGAATATGTTGCTCAGGGGGTCAGGCTCACGGACGAGAAGACCTGCCTCGACGAGGCGGATGTCCTGCTCAAGGTGCAGCCACCGAGCGCCACGGAGGTGAAGAAGCTCCGGGAGGGCACGGTGCTGATCGGCCTGCTCAACCCCCTCCGCAACCTGGAACTCGTGGGTCTGCTGGCCGAGCGACGCATCACTTCACTCGCGCTTGAATTGCTGCCGCGCATCACCCGCGCCCAGGCCATGGACGCGCTGAGCTCGCAGGCCTCCATCACCGGCTACAAGGCGGTCCTGCTCGGTGCCGATCGGCTCAGCAAGTTTCTGCCCATGCTTACCACTCCGACCGGCACCATTCGCCCCGCCAAGGTGCTCATCATCGGTGCCGGTGTGGCTGGCCTGCAGGCCATCGCCACGGCCAAGCGCCTGGGTGCCATGGTCGAGGCCTATGACGTCCGCCCCGAGACGCGGGAGCAATGCGAATCCCTCGGTGCCAAGTTCGTGCAGGTGGATGTGTCCGCTGCGGGCAGCGGCGGCTACGCCCGGGAACTCACTGCCGAGGAGCGAGCGCGTCAGCAGGAAATCCTCGGCAAGCACGTCGCGCGCGCAGACCTGGTGGTCACCACGGCCGCCGTGCCGGGGCGTGCGTCGCCGCGCATCATCACGAAGGAGATGGTGGAGGCCATGCGCGCCGGTTCCGTCATCATCGATCTCGCCGCTGAAGGCGGAGGTAACTGCGAAGTGACGGAGCCGGGTGAGACGAACGTCTACGCGGATGTGCTGGTTTACGGGCCGCTCAACGTACCGAGCATGGTTCCCTACCATGCAAGCGAGACTTACTCGAAGAATCTTCACAACCTGCTGCTACTGATGGTGAAGGACGGGCAGCTCGCCCCGGACTGGGAAGATGAAGTGCTCGCGGGCGCACTGTTGACCCGCGATTCGGAGGTGATTGCCCCGGCGGTGAAGAAGCTCATTGAGGAGGCCGCACCATGATTTCCGGATTCGTCGCGTTGTACATCTTCATGCTGGCCGCCTTCGTCGGTCATGAGGTCATCGGGCGCGTTCCCGTGATCCTCCACACCCCACTCATGTCCGGGTCGAACTTCATCCACGGCATTGTGGTCGTGGGCGCGATGACGGTCCTCGGCCATGCCGATCCGGATAGCGTCCTGCAGGGCGTCATCGGCTTCGTTGCCGTGGTGCTGGCCGTCGGCAACGCCGTAGGCGGCTATGTCGTCACCGAGCGCATGCTCGAGATGTTCAAGAGCAGCAAGAAGGGGCAGGGCTGATGAGCACGCTGATCGAGATCGTCTATTTCGCCGCAGCCGTACTCTTCATCCTCGGCCTCAAGCAGATGAGCTCGCCGGTCACGGCGCGGCGCGGCATCATCTGGGCCGGTGTCGGCATGGCGGCAGCCACCTTCATCACCCTGTTCGCCGAGGGCATGCAGAACTACACGCTGATGACGCTCGCCCTGGTGGTGGGGTCCGGCGTCGCCTACTGGTCGGCCAAGAAGGTCGCCATGACCGACATGCCGCAGATGATTGCGCTGTACAACGGCATGGGTGGTGGTGCAGCGGGTGCCATCGCCGCGCTCGAGCTGGTTCGTGGTGCGGAGCTTGGCATCACGGCGCTGGCGCTCGCCATCCTGGGTGCCTTCATCGGCGCGGTGTCCTTCTCCGGCTCACTCATCGCCTACGGCAAGCTGCAGGGGATCCTCAAGGGCGGGGCATTGTTCGCGAACCAGCATGCAGCCAATGCCCTGCTGGGTGTCGTGACGGTTGGCATCGGCCTCTACCTCGTCGCCGCGCCTGATTCGGGCGTGCTGATCCTGTTGTTCTTCGTCGGCGCGCTCACCTTCGGTGTGCTCATGACCACCCCCATCGGGGGTGCCGACATGCCCGTGGTGATCTCGCTTTACAACGCCTTCACCGGGCTCGCCGTGGCCTTCGAGGGCTACGTGCTGCAAAACCCGGCGATGATCATCGCCGGCACTGTGGTGGGTGCGGCCGGCACGCTGCTCACCCAGCTCATGGCGAAGGCGATGAATCGCTCACTCGCCCACGTGCTGTTCTCCGGGATGGGCACGGGAGACGCTGGCGCGAGCACCGAGGGTCCCTCCGGCACCATGCGCGCGGTGGAGGCCAACGATGCCGCCGTCACCATGGCCTATGCGAGCAAGGTGATCATCGTGCCCGGCTACGGCATGGCGGTGGCACAGGCCCAGCACAAGATCTGGGAGATGAGTCAGCTTCTCATCGAGCGTGGGGTGGACGTGAAGTTCGCCATCCATCCGGTGGCCGGGCGCATGCCGGGGCACATGAACGTGCTGCTGGCCGAGGCGGGCGTGCCCTACGACCTCATCCACGACCTCGAGGACATCAACGCCGAGTTTCCGCAGACGGATGTGGCGCTGGTCATCGGTGCGAATGACGTGGTCAATCCGGAGGCGCGCACCAACAAGACCAGCCCCATCTACGGCATGCCCATCCTCGACGTGGACAAGGCCAGGAACGTCATTGTCATCAAGCGCGGCAAGGGCACCGGATTCTCGGGTGTGGAGAACGTGCTGTTCTTCCTCGAGAACTGCTCGATGCTCTACGGCGACGGGAAGTCGGTCGGTGGCGAGCTGGTCGCCAGCATCAAGGCGCTGGAGGTCTGAAAGAACCGCTGTCCGGAGCGCCTGCCTGTCTTCCGGAACCCATCGGGGATGTGGTTGGGTAAATCGAGCGTGCGGTACTGCCATCAGTCGAAGGAAGAGTGGCCGAGCGGTTTAAGGCACCGGTCTTGAAAACCGGCGATGGGCGACCATCCGTGGGTTCGAATCCCACCTCTTCCGCCAGTATCGGGCCGGGTGCTCTGGATATGCGATTGGTGCGTGGACGGCCCCGCTGGGATGGGGGGCTGGGCTGGCGCACCCACCCAAGCCGGGACGGCTTCCGGGCATCGTGCAAGCGGGTAGTTCAGGCCATGAGACTGGGTGGCGGATGGGTCTGCGGTGAGTCGGAATGCCCACACCCCCGTGTTCCTGAGTCTGATGCTGTCATCCGCTCCATGACGATCGAGACAGCCAGCCTCGTTTGTTCCTCAATCCAGATATTGACCAGCCTTTGATTGGCTGCGTGGCAACGGGAGTGATCGATTTGAAAGTTATCGACGAGAAGCTGCAGCCCATCCTTGCGTCCGTCATCCATCGCAATGCGGGCGAGCCGGAATTCCATCAGGCAGTACACGAGGTGCTGGAGAGCCTCGGCCGGGTCGTCGCCAAACACCCGAGATTCCTCGACCAAGCACTGATCGAGCGGATCTGTGAACCCGAACGGCAGATCATCTTCCGCATTCCCTGGGTGGACGATGCCGGTCAGGTACAGATCAACCGCGGTTTCCGCGTGCAGTTCAATTCGGCCCTCGGGCCTTACAAGGGCGGGATGCGCTTTCACCCCTCGGTGAACGTCGGCATCATCAAGTTCCTGGGCTTCGAACAGACCTTCAAGAACGCGCTCACCGGCATGCCGATCGGTGGTGGCAAGGGCGGTTCGGATTTCGACCCCAAGGGCAGATCGGAAGGCGAGATCATGCGCTTCTGCCAGTCGCTGATGACCGAACTGCATCGCCACCTCGGTGAGAATACCGACGTCCCTGCCGGCGATATCGGCGTGGGAGGGCGCGAGATCGGTTTCATGTTCGGCCAGTTCAAGCGTCTGACCAACCGCTATGAGGCAGGCGTGATCACCGGCAAGGCGCTGGCCTATGGCGGTTCGCGTGCGCGCACCGAGGCCACGGGTTATGGCAACACCTACTTCGTGCAGGCCATGCTCGAGACCAGAGGCACGAGCCTCGAGGGCAAGAAGGTCGTCGTCTCTGGTTCCGGCAACGTGGCCATCTACACCATCGAGAAGGTGCAGTCCTTCGGTGGCAAGGTCATCGCGTGTTCTGATTCCAGTGGCTACGTGGTGGACGCCAACGGCATCGATCTCGAACTCCTGAAGGAGATCAAGGATATCGGTCGCAAGCGTATCTCGGCCTACGCCGAAGCCAGGGGCCCGGGCGTGCACTTCGTTGCATCCGACAAAGGCTCCATCTGGGATGTGCCCTGTGACGTCGCCATGCCGTCGGCTACGCAGAACGAGCTGTCGGGCAAGGATGCGCGGGCCCTCGTGAAGAATGGGGTGCTGGCGGTGGGCGAGGGGGCGAATATGCCTTCCACCCCCGAGGCAATCCGGTTGTTCCGCGACGCGGGCGTGCTGTTTGGTCCGGGCAAGGCGGCCAATGCCGG
>DNIF01000224.1 GCA_003485715.1 Gammaproteobacteria bacterium | reverse complement strand
TTTAGATTCCCTCACCCTTGCGGCAGCGCTACCAACCGTCATGCCAGCAGCCCAGGCCGCGCCCTTCTACGCCGTATCCGCCACCTTCTCCGATGGCGGCATCCAGCGTCAGACCACCTTCCAGGGTCGCTTCGACTGGGATGGGACCAACGTGACGAACTTCCGTGGTTTCCTGTCGCAGTCCATGTGGGCCTGGGACGCCAGTACCGGCCACTACCGGGCCGGCATGATGAGTTCCTCCGGCTTCGCAAGCGACGTCTGGAGCGGCAACCTCGCGACGCGTGTGACGGGTGACGCCCCGCTGCTGTACCTCACCCATCAGCTCGCCAGCGCCACCGCCAACGGTCGGGTGACGGTGACAACCTTCCTGAAGAACAGCACCGACGTCGTAATGGGCGGTGGCTATGACGTCACCGGCGGCAATGGGATGGCCTTCGGCTTCCCCAACAATGCGAACCGCAACCACAATGCCTTCTTCACCCTGGAGTTCGATGCAAGCAATCCGACCAATGCCTTCCTGGCCAGCACCGTCTACGGCGACATGACCGCACTGGGACTGATGGGACCGATGCTGACCGGCTGGATGGGAATGACCGGCTTCGGCGATGGCTCAAGCCGGCAGAATGCGGGTTCGATGGGCGGATTCCCGACCACTCTGTCGGTCACTCATGTGCCGGTGCCGGCCGCCATCTGGCTGTTCGGTGGCGCGGCGCTGTCACTGGCCGGCATGGGTCGGCGGCGCAGCGCGGTTTCCTAGCCCGTCCCCAGCCGCACCGTCCTGCCCGACCTGGCCCTGGCGATGGCCAGCGTCGGGCGGGCAGACGAGCGCCTCTGCGAAGATTGCAAAAGACAAAATCCAACCCGTCGGGGTAGGCACCATGAAGCTGTCGATTCTCGGTCGTGCATTGTTGTTGCTTCTCGCGTCGGGTCCGGCCGTACAGGCCGCTACGGCGACCTTCAACATCACGACCACCTGGTTCGAGCCGCAGACCCGGCCGAAGGACACCATCTTCCAGGGTTCCTTCACCTGGGACTCCGCCACGCGAACGGTCACCAACCTTCGGGGCGTGCTGTCGCAGTCCATGACCGGGCGCTTCCCGCCGCCAAGCGGCAGCACAGCGCCCTTCTTCGATCAATCGTTGCTGGAATTGACCCACATGGTGGCGGCGCCTGCGGGCGCACGTGCCACGCAGTGGCACGACAGCGCACTTGGCGGCACCTTCGCCACCGTGTTCCTGCGCAACTCCACCAACACCTTCTCCACCCTCCGGGGGGGCGATGGTTGGCATCCGACCGCCGGTGTCACGAATACCGGGCTCTTCCATGGCTTCTCGACGACGCCTTACCGCAATTCGATCCAGAACGCCTACGCCTTGATCTTCGTGCCGGACCAGCTCAGTCCCACCAATCCGAACATCACGCTCACCTGGAACGAGGCCGCGCAGACCGGCAGCCTCGGGCTCGCCCACACCGCCTACGCCGACTGCACGCCCGGTGGCATGATGGGTAGCGTCTGCATGAGCGCATGGTCGCGGCGCGCCTACGGTACCGTCGGCACGATGGGCGGCTTCCCGCTGTCACAGGTGATTACGATGCAGGCGGCCGCACCGACTCCTGCACCGGTCGCAGTACCCGTGCCGTTACCGGCAAGCGCTGCATTGATGCTGTTCCTCGTCGGCATCGGGCTGGTAGGCACCACGACCCAAGGTCGCCGGCATCGCTGACCGAGCCCTTCCGCCGGATACTCGACTCATCATTATCACTAGACAGTTGCCCGTATTCGCGCTTGAGAAACCATCGGTTGACTGATGTGAGGTCGAGTGCGGCGCACCGGCCGGACAGGCGACGCTCGCTGGTGCCGCTGGCCATGACGCTGCTTGCCTTTCCCACTGCCGTATTCCCGCGTTCCCCGGTCGCGCCGGGGAACGAACCGGGGTCGCTGGCACTGGACGCCGTGACCGTCACAGGCGAGCGGCTCGCACCGATCGGCGCCACTCGTCTTGACGGTCAGACCCTGCGCGGGCGCCGCACGCGTGGCAACGACACCGCCCGGCTGCTCGAGGACATCCCTGGTGTTTCCACCTACGGCACCGGGGCCATCTCCAGCCTGCCAGTGATTTGGGGGCTTGCCGATGATCGATTGCGCACACGCGTCGATGGCGTGGAATTGGAGGCAGCTTGCCCAAACCACATGAATCCGGCGCTGTCGTTCATCGATCCAAGCAAGGTGCTGCACGTCCAGGTGTACGCCGGCATCGCGCCAGTCAGTGTGGGTGGCGACAGCATCGGTGGCACCATCGAGGTCAACTCGGCACCACCGCAGTTCGCCAACGCGGATGAGGGTGTCCTCTACGATGCGCGGATGGGTTTCACCTTTCGCGGCAATGGTAACGGTCGCGCAAAGAACATGGGCTTCTCGCTCGCAACCCAGGTCCTCAACCTGAACTTCGAGCAGTCGTTCGCGGAATCCGACAACTACCACGCGGCCCGGAATTTCAAGCTTGATGGACTCTGGAAGAGTCTGGGGGAGCGCGAGATCCCGGATGACGAGGTGGCCGTCAGTGAGCTTCGCGGGGCGGTCAATCGCGAGCTCCGCGTGGCTCTGCGCCCGTGGCAGGATCACATCATCGAGATGCGGGTAAGCGAACAGAGCCTCGATGTGCAAGGTTTCCCGAACCAGCGCATGGACATGGTGTCGAGTGCACCTGATGAATTCAACTTCTTCTCGCTACGCCCGAACGAGCCCGCGAACATAAACAATATCGTCAACCTGAACTACACCGGTGATTTTTCCTGGGGCGAACTTACGGCACGTGCCTCGCGCCAGACCCAGCGGCACAGCATGGACATGCTGCAGGATCGATTCTTCGGCATGTTCATGCCGATGATTTCCCGCAGCACCACTTATGGCGGCGAGGTCGCGGCCAGCATCGAAGTCAGCGATCGCGACATCCTGCGCCTGGGCATCGACTACCAGGACTACAGCTACGACGACGTGTGGCCTGCAGTTGGCGACTTCGGGGCGATGTGCTGCGAGGAGTTCGTGAATATTCGCGATGGCCGTCGCGATCGCCTCGCCAGCTATGCGGAGTGGGAACGCGCGTGGAATCCGCATTGGTTGAGCCAGCTCGGGATCCGCGGCGGCACCGTCACTTCCGACGCCGGACCTGTGCAGGGCTACAACGACGGGCTGTACGGCGACGAGGCGGCCGAATTCAATGCCCGTGATCGCCATCGTATCGATCAGCATCTCGACGCCACAGCGTTACTACGCTTCACCCCGACAACACGGCAGACCTACGATGCCGGCCTGGCGCGCAAGACGCGCTCGCCGAACCTGCTCGAGCGCTACACCTGGACTTACGAGTCCATGGCAAGCTCGATGAACAATTTCGTCGGCGACGGCAATGCCTATGTCGGCAATCTCGATCTGAAGCCGGAGATCGCCTACACCGCCAGCGCCAGCGGTGCCTGGCATGACAGCCACGCCACGACCTGGAACCTGAGGATCACCGGACACGTCACGCACGTGCGTGACTTCATCGACGCCGAGCGCTGCACGCCTGAGCTCAGCATCCGCTGCCCGGAAGCTAACGTCACGACCGACAATGAGTTTGTCCAGTTGCGTTACGTGAACCAGGATGCACGCCTGTACGGCATCGATGTCTCGGGCAGTCGGCTGCTGGGAAACATCGACGGCGTCGGTAGTTTCACCGCCAATGGCATACTGAGTTATCTGCGAGGCCAGAACCTGGAGACCGGCGATAACCTCTTCCAGATCATGCCGCTGAATCTCCGCCTTGGTCTGACCCATCGCCTGGCTGGCTGGACGATGGCAGTGGATGGCCAACTGGTCGCGGCGAAGGAGAACATATCGCGGGTCAGAAACGAGATCGTCACGCCAGGCTTCGGCTTGTTGCATCTGCGCGCCGGCTACGAGTGGAAGAATGCGCGGGTCGACCTCGAACTTGAAAACGCTCTCAATACCTTCTACCGGCTGCCGCTCGGCGGGGCCTATGTCGGCCAGGGCAATTCAATGGCGCTCAACGCGATCCCCTGGGGCATGGCGGTACCCGGCCGGGCGCGATCGTTCAACGTCGCGGTGAACATCAGCTACTGAGTTCCCCGTTTCCAAGCCCCCCCGGAGTTTCGGCCTCCGACAGGGACACTCGGGGGGCTGCGGCGGGAATCCACTCCTGCCGTGGCGACGGCGTGATGCCACGGGATCCCCGCCTGCGCGGGGATGACGGTCGGGCCGCCCCTCAGCCCAACGGTATGCCCATGCGCCGCAACATGCCATTGCGACGCACGAAGGCGTGGTGCAAAGCGGCAGCGGCGTGCACCACGACAAGGGCTATGAGGACGAAGGCCGAGATCTCGTGGCACTCGGTGAAGAAATGGTTAATCTCCGGATCCTTCCAGCCCCACTGGGGCAGCTCGAGGCCAAACCACAGCATCGGGTAACCCGCGAAGCTGGCCGAGAGATATCCGAGCAGGGGCTGCACGAAGAGCAGCAGATAGAGCAAGCCGTGCACCCACTCGGCGACGCGATGCTGCAGGGGTGACAGCCCAGCGGGTGGGGCCGGGGGCCGATGCGTGAAGCGCCAGGCGACGCGGAACATCAGGAGCGCCCACGCCACCAGACCAAAAGACTTGTGCAGTTGGATCCCGAGGCTGCGCGCCGCGCCCTCTTCCTCCGGGAGACTGAAGCCCACCACCATCAGGGCGAGGACCAATACCGCCATGCTCCAGTGCATCCAGACGGCCGTTCGCGTGTAGCTCTGCATGCAAAGTCTCCGTGTCACCCGGCCAGCATGGCCCATCCTGAGTTGGACGATCCCCATCGGGCCGGGAAAAGGGCAGCACTTTGCCGCCCGGGCAGCTAACCTAGGTTGCGGGAAGTCTGACCGCAACCCTCGGGACAGACTCCCCCCCCGGCTGGCCACGGACGACCTACCGCAACCATGACCTCACGCATTGCCCGGCACACCCCGACCCTCGCGACCCTTGCACTCTGGATCTGCTATCCCCTGACCGTCTGGTCCGCTCCGACCGCGACCATCGTCGAAGACCGCTTCAGCTCACCGCTCGCTCGCTCTGACACCAGCTATGTGCTCGAGATCCACAAGGCAGACCGGCGTATGCGCGTGCACGATGGCGGGCGAACGGTGGCCGTCTTCGACATCGCCACTGGGCGCGGGGGGCGTGGTGACAAACAGCGGCGCGGAGATCAGCGCACACCCGTGGGCAACTACCACGTGGTGGACTTCAACGAGGCAAGCCGCTTTCACCTGTTCATGCAACTCGACTATCCCAACGTCAAGGACGCCTTCCTTGCCGTCA
>DNIF01000125.1 GCA_003485715.1 Gammaproteobacteria bacterium | reverse complement strand
TAGCTGATGCCTCTGGCCCAGAGTTGCTGTGCTGGGGCGCTACCCCGCGGCGACTGCGGCGGGGATCCAGTTCTTGCCCAGCGATGGCGGGACGACACTGGATTCCCGCTTTCGCGGGAATGACGATGATGAGTCATCCCCGCGCCCCTCCGTCATCCCCGCGCAGGCAGGGATCCAGTGCTTGCGCGGTGATGCTGCCGCTGCCACGCCGCAGCCTGTCCCCGGGAACTCATGGCGGTGCGGGAATGACGATGACCTCTCATCCGCGCTTTCTCTGCGCACCGCGCCAAGTCAGCTACCTCAAAGGTGGCCGGCGATGAAAGACGCGACGGGGCGGATTAAACCGCCGCGAGAAACTCGGCCGTGGTCAAGCTTGCTGCGCGGATGAGGGATCGTAACGTGCCTTATGCCACCTCCCGGTGATCGGGGATGGACAGCGTGGCCATTTGCCCCTCCTTGACCATGACGATATGGCTCCCGCTCTGCCGTGCAATCCGCCAGCCAAGCGACTCGAATATGCGGACAATCTCGCGCCCACTGAGAACGGGGAGCACTGACGGCACTATGCCGTCACCTCAATCTGCCGAGTCTCCACTGTCAACGGTAATCCGCGTTCTGCGCGAACCTGCAGGCACTGCTGGATTGCATCCTGAATGTTCTTCAGTGCCTCGTCTCTGGTCTGGCCTTGACTGACGCAACCGGGTATGGCGGGACATTCGACGACCCAGACGCCGTCCTCATCGCGGTCGATTGTCACGTTGAATAGCATCTGGTCCCTCCGGGAGTCGTTGCTGAATGACAGGGCTTGCAGGCTGGGGTGAGCGTGCGGGCCCCAACTGAGGATGGTCGTTGCTGTGCTGGGGCGCTACCCCGCGGCGACTGCGGTGGGGATCCAGTTCTTGGCCAACGGCGGCGGGACGACACTGGGTTCCCGCCTGCGCGGGAATGACGCCTGAGCCGGTCGTGCTACTGCGTTCGGCTGGCCTGGATCCCCGGCGGCGCAGGAGTGGCGGTGAGCCGCCATCCCCGCGCTTGGGAATCCATCCCGATTTGGACGAACGGTGTCAGGGGTACTGGCGGAGAGGCAGTGGCACAAGGCCAGATACGTCGGTGTGGCTGGTGCGGGGCCAAGGGGCCGGGGGGTTCTGGTCGGTGCGCGTGGGGCAGGGGTGCGGGCGGGCAACAGCGGGGGGAATCCAGCCCATGAATCCGGGCACTTGGGTCGCGGGTGGCGGCAGTGCCGGGGGCGTCGGCCGACCGGTCGCGACGGGGGCGGTGTCGGGGCTACGCGCTTCGCTCGGGCCGGTGGCCCGGTGAAATGTGCGCGGGTTCACAGATCCGGGGGCCGCTGTAACAAAATCTTCATAAAACTGTAACGACACGGTCGCAATCCGGAGGTATCTTCCGCGCCGTGTCCAGAGGAGATACATCGGCTCACCGGTGCCGGCACGCCCGCAGCGTGCAGGGGCTGGGGCCTCCCGGAAGGGGGCAACCGATAGTTTGGCTATGGGATCTGGTGTTTACACCCCCGGCACGGGTGCCACCCGGCCCGGTGGGCGGCCCGCGCGGTCTGGCGGGTGCCTCGACCCGGGTCGTAATGTCCTTGATTACGGTCTTGAGTCTTTCGTCGGGCAGTCAACGACATCTCATCTTCCGGGGCGGGTCTGCCGCAACCGGGCAATCTCTGACCAGGGCTTGCGCCCGGGTGGTCGGCCTCGCGGTCGGCGCTCTACCCAAACTTTCATACCTCAGGAGTCACCCTCATGAATTCCAGCCTCACCCTCAAGGCCCTGGCCGTTGCCGTGGCCTTCGCCGCCGGCACCGCCCCGGCCGCTGCCCAGACCACCTTCTTTAATCACACGACGGGCAATAGCTCCATGATTCTGGCCGTGTGGGACGACGTGCGCGACGTCTCCTATGTGCGCGACCTCGGCATCCGCTACAACGACTTCCTGCCCACCGTGCAGCCGCTGCGCTCCTTTGCCACCTCGGCGATGTTCGGTGAGACCTTCCTCGGCCAGGGCACGGGCCCGGTGTGGTCCGTTGCCTCCAACCTCGCCAACCTGCAGTGGGCGGTGTTCGGCGGCGAGACCGTCGCCCCCGCCAACATCGCTCTCACGCGCGCACTCACCAGCCCGCTGCCGGCCGTGGGCGGGGCGACCAACACGCTGATCGGTAATACGCTCGGGGCCGCTTTCGGCATCATCAACCAGGGTCGCCTGCTGGATGTCAACGCCACCAGCTTCCGCAGCGGCCCGGACAGGAACGGCATCGAGCACTCGGTGAATGACGAGCGCCTGCTCGGGGCCCAAACCCTCTTCGGTGTCTACGCTGGCAGCATCGGCGAGAACATGGCCTTCGTTAACTACCTCGGCAGCATCACCGTAACTCCCGCAGCGCAGCCGCGCCCGGTGTTTTACAACGCCTTCATGCGCCTGGATGGTGACGGCACGCTGCACTACGTGCCGGTGCCGGCTGCTGTGTGGCTGCTCGGCTCCGCGCTGGTTGGCATGGCCGGTGTGGCCCGTCGCCGCGCCGCCTGAGGCAATCTGCCCTCGGGTCGTCAGCCACCCTTGTCGCAAGCCCGCCCGGACCTCCGGGCGGGCTGACCGAAGAAGAAGAGGCGGCGGCCGGTACGCCGGCCGCCCCCCCGAAGTTCGCTTCAAGTCTCCAGGGCATCGCCCTGCCGTTTCGTCGATCACCCATCCATCCCGTCATTCAGGAGTATTCGCATGAACTTCCTCCGCACCTCCCTCGCCGCTGCCCTGGCCGTCGCCGCCGTGCCCGCCAGCGCCCTGCCGCTCACCCACGCCTTCAACCTCCGCCTCGACGTCTCCGGGGCCACGGCGCAGGAGGCCTCCCTCGTGCTGGCCATGGTCGATATCTGCGACCAGACGGACCTCGACGTGTGGTTCCAGGGCAATCACCAGGTAGTCACCTGCACCATCAACGCCGCCGGTGCGCCGCTGAATGGCCAGACCGTGATCATGCGCAAGTCTGGCGTGGGCGGATCCGGTAACGGCATCGCCCCCGTGTTCCAGCAGACCGGCGTGCCCTTCGCCACCGACGCCGCCTGGGGCACCTGCACCACCACCACCGCCACCACCCGCACCGTGTCCAGCGGCACCAAGACCTTCAACACCCGCAGCGGCTGCACCATCACCACCGCCGCCCGCGTGCCGGGTGCCGGCCTGTCGGACGTCGAGCCCCGCCTCTTCGCCAACGAGTTCGGTGCCGCCGCAGTCACCCCGGGTACCGGTGACCGTGTGATCGGCACCTCCGCGCTGGCCTTCGGCGTGGTTGCCACCACCACCCTGCGCAACGCCATGCAGGCCGTGCAGGGCCTGACGGTCGGCAGCGACGACGTCGCCCAGATGCCGAGCATCTCCACGGCCGAGCTGGCCTCCGTGCTGACGGGCAACCTCGGCCTGGCCAACCAGCTCGCCGGCGCGCCGGCGGTGGTCGCCGCGGGTGGCGCCATCGACCTCGCCCGCCGCGTGAACACCTCCGGCAGCCAGAAGATCGCCGAGGTCGCCCTGCTGAACCAGGGTTGTGCTTCGGGTGTGAGCCTCATGCAGGACACTGCGGGCCTCAACGGCTTTGGCGGCACGGTCTCGCTCGGCAGCGGTACCAGCGACCTGCTGAACGCCCTGCGTGATGCTAACCTGGCCGGGCGTGCCGGCATCGGCTTCGTCTCCACCGAGTCCGCCCCGAACGTCAACGTGAAGTACCTGAAGATCGACGGCTTCGCGCCCTCCATCGAACACGTCATCAACGGCAACTACCGCTTCTTCTCCATGAACGCCGCCACGCTGGACGGCTCGGTGACGGGTGATCGCGCCGCCCTGTTCGACGCCCTCACCGCCCGCCTCTCGGCCAGCCCCACCATCCAGGCCTCCAACGCCGCCTTCAACCGCGTCTCTTGGCAGGGTGGCTTCGTCGGTGGCTTCCCGGCCCTGCTGGCCGGTGGCCTGCCGGATGCGCGCCCGGTGAGCCTCACTGTCGCCCGCGGCAACCCGGTCTTCGCCGCCAGCAAGGACACCTTCGGTGCTGGTTCGCTGAACAACTGCGACTCCACGCAGCTCGCGCAGTAAGCAAGGCCCAGGCCAGACCCGCTGCGCCTTCGGGCGTGCCGGGCCGGGTTCTGCAAGCCAGTTGTGTTGTTGGACGGCCCGGGGACCCCGGGCCGTCTTTTTTGGTAGCAACCGCCACGCGGCGCGGGCACACTGCCCGGCCCCGTGTCGCCCCGTGTCGCCCCGGCCGCAAGGCCCAGAATCCTGGCAATACCCGCAGATGCCCCGACACCCGCCGCCCAAGCGACCCTGCCTCCCCCTGGCCGCTCTGGCCTTGTTGGGGCTGCTGCTGGCGTTGGGCCCTGCCCGGGCCGAGATCGCCCCGCTTTCAGCGCCCCCTGACTCCGCGGCACCCGCGGTAGCCACGGACGAGGCCCCCGCCGCCGCCTCGCCCCCAGTCGAGGCCGCCGCCGCGCCCCCCGATACCGTTGACGCCGCCGCCGAAGTTGACGCCGAACCCGACGCGCCCCCCGCGGTCGAGCGCTTCGACATCTGGGAGTACCGCATCAGTGGCACGACCCGCCTGCCGCGCCAGACGGTGGAGCGGCTGGTCTATCCCTTCCTTGGGCCTGGGCGCGTGTTCGAGGACGTGGAGGGTGCGCGTGCGGCGCTGGAGGATGCCTACCGCGCCGCCGGCTATGGCACGGCGCTGGTCACCATTCCGCTACAGGAGGTGGCAGAGGGCGTGGTCACCCTCGAGGTGGTGGAGGGCATGGTGTCGCGCCTCAAGGTGGTGGGCTCGCGCTATTTCTCGCTCGGCCGCATCCTGGAGAAGGTGCCGGCGCTGGCCCAGGGCCAGGTGCCGAACCTGGATGAGGCGCAGCGCCAGCTTGCGGATCTCAATGCCCTGTCGCCGGATCGCTCCATCACGCCGGTGCTGCGCGCCGGGCGCACCCCGGGCACGGTGGAGGTGGACCTCAAGGTGGAGGACCGCTCGCCCCTGCACGGCGAGGTGGAGTTCAACGATCGCTTCGCCCCGGACACCACCCGCACGCGCCTCAATGCCAGCGTGCGCTACGACAACCTCTGGCAGCGCGAGCACTCGCTCGGCGTGGCCTATCAGGTGGCGCCCGAGGATCGCTCGGAGGTGGAGGTCTTCTCCGGCACCTATGTGTTCAAGGTGCCGGACAGCAAGCAGGTGGTGGCCCTGTACGCGGTGCGCTCCAACACCGACATCGCCGCCGTGGGCACCCTCGGCGTGCTCGGCACCGGCACCATCCTCGGTGGCCGCTACATCGTGCCGCTCACTGCCATCACCCCGGCGGGCTACTTCCACAGCGCCACCTTCGGCCTCGATTACAAGGATTTCGGCGAGGTGATCAATCGCCTGGGTGTGGACCAGTTGAACGTGCCCATCGACTACCACCGCTTCTCGGCCGCCTATGCCGGCGGGCTGAACCGCGAGCAGGCGGAGACCGACTACGGCATCGAGATGGCCTGGGGTGTTCGCGGCCTCGGCAATACGCAGGAGGAGTTCGCCGAGCGCCGCTTCCGGGGCGAGCCCAACTATCTCTTCTTCCGCGGCAATTTTGCCCACGAGCAGCGCTTCTGGCGCGGCATCTCGGGCCGGGCGCGATTGGCCGGGCAGCTCGCCATGGCCCCGCTCATCGCCAATGAACAGTTCGCCGCCGGGGGTGTCCTGAGTGTGCGCGGCTATCCGGAGTCGGCCCGTCTGGGCGACGACGGCGTGAATATGTCCTTTGAACTGCGCTCACCCGAGCTGCTGCCGGTCGGCTGGACATACATCCCCAAACTCAATGTCTACGCCTTCACAGACGCGGCCTGGCTGCGCGTGCAGGATTCGCTCCCGGGCGAGCAGCCGGAACATCGGCTGGCCAGCGCCGGTCTCGGGGTCGAGGGCAG
>DNIF01000085.1 GCA_003485715.1 Gammaproteobacteria bacterium | reverse complement strand
TCACCTACGTCTGGCGTCAGGCTGCCTATCACCCGGTCACCGGCGAGTGCGAGTGCCACATCGATTTCCGCTTCAAGGATGGCTCCGCCCTGCGGCCTGCCTTCAGTTACACCTGGCGCATGTGGACCCTCCCGGAGATCCGCGAATTGCTGGCCGAGGCCGGATTCGGGCCCGTCACCGTGTACTTCCAGGCCTTCGACGAGGACAGCGGTGAACCCAACGGCGAGTTCTACCCGACCACGACCGGCGAGCCCGACGCCGGCTGGCTGGCCTACATCGTCGCGGAGAAGGCGGGGACATCCGGCTGATCGGCGCGTCCCGTCGCGGTGACTGTCACACGGCTGCAACGTCAGCGCGTTAAGGTGGTCGCAGGGCGGGTCTTGCTGGCGACGGCACCAGAGCCTCTCTGGCGTGCCTGAGTTGCCCCCAAAAAATTTCCCGGACCAGGAACACGCGCTGATGCCCCTAACGACCGACCTCGCCCTGCCACCTCGTTACCTGGCTGTTTTCGTTCTGTTCCTTGCTGCCGGCGGTGCCCGGGCGACGGCGCTGGCCGAGGTGGATCCCGATCTGCCGGAATACACCGCCGTCAGCGGCGTATCCGGCAACATTTCCAGCATCGGCTCGGACACCATGAACAATCTGATGACGCTCTGGGGGGAAGAATTCAAGCGCGTCTACCCCAATGTGAACATCCAGATCCAGGGGGCCGGGTCCTCCACCGCGCCACCGGCCCTGACCGAAGGCACGGCGAATTTCGGCCCGATGAGCCGCCGCATGAAGCACGAGGAACTCGCCACCTTCGAGGCACGTCACGGCTACAAGCCCACCGGCGTCGCGGTCGCCATCGACACCCTTGCGCTGTACGTCCACCGCGACAACCCGATCACGGGGCTCACCATCCCGCAGGTGGATGCCGCGTTCTCGATCACTCGGCGTTGCGGTCATCCCACGGAGGTACATACCTGGGGCGACCTCGGCCTCACCGGTGAATGGGCAGATCGCAGGCTGCAGCTCTTCGGTCGCAACTCGGTCTCGGGCACCTACGGCTTCTTCAAGGAGATCGCACTCTGCAAGGGCGATTTCAAGGATGGGGTCAATGAGCAGCCAGGCTCGGCCTCGGTCGTGCAGGGGGTTACACGCTCCATCAACGGGCTTGGCTACTCGGGCGTCGGCTACCGCACTGCCGGGGTACGCGCCGTGCCGATCGCGCGGCGCAAGGGCGGAGAGTTCATCCCGCCAACCCCCGAGATGGCGCTGAATGGCCGCTATCCACTCGCCCGATTCATGTATGTCTACGTGAACAAGCCCCCGAATCAGCCCCTGCCGCCGCTGGAGCGAGAGTTCCTGCGCATGGTGCTCTCGAAGATGGGGCAGCGGGTGACCATCAGGGGTGGCTACGATCCGCTGCCGCTCAAGGTGGTCGAGCGCGTGCTGCAGGAGATCGGCGCGTGAGCACTGCACCCCTGACCGCAACCACCCGCCGGACGCCTGCATGAGCGCGAACACCCACAGCCAACGCGTGCTGCCCGCACGCGATCACCCCGAGACCCTGCGTCGTTACGCCCGCCGTCAACGTGTGGACTGTTTGGCGCGCTGGATCATGCGGATCGGCGGCGGTCTCGTGATCCTCGCGGTGCTGCTCATCTTCGTCTACCTGCTGCTGGTGGTGCTGCCCTTCCTCTACCCGGCGCGGATTGACGAACAGCGGTCACTCGTGGGTGCAACAACGGCCCCGGTGCAAGCTGCGGTCATCGACGAATACTCCACCCACGCGCTGCTGGTGACGGCGGACGGCAGCGCCAGTCAGGTGCGTCTGGCCGACGGTCATGTCACGGCGCTGAACTGGCCCTTGCCCGAGGGCGTTGCCGTGACGGCTGTCTCCCGGGCCGGAGCCCCCAACGGGGTGGTCGCCGTTGGCCTCGCCGACGGACGCGCGCTGCTGGCCCGAGTGGGCTTCGGCGTGCACTTCGACGGTGCTACCCGAGTCGTTACGCCCCACATCTCTTACCCCCTGGGCAAGGAACCACTGGTGGTGGACCCGGCGGGTCGTCCCATCGAGGCCATAGCCGCACAGGGTGAAGGCAAAGAGTGGTTGCTCGTGGCCGACCTCCCGGCCGGGGCCGGGGCTGTGCTCGGCGTCACCCGCATCGAGTCGTTGCTGGACGGCTCCGTTACCCAGGATGTCGTGCGCAGCACGCTCAGCCTGCCCGAATACCGGACGCCTGGTCTCTGGCTCGACCCGCTGCGCCACAACCTCTACGCACTATCCGACGAGCGGACGTTGCTGCACGTGGATCTGCGCGATGCGGCAGAACCTCGAACCACCGAAACGGTCGAGCTGGTGCCGCCCGAGAACTCCGTCACCGCAATTGAGATGCTCGCGGGGGGGCTGTCTCTACTCGTGGGAGATGATCGTGGCCGCATCACTCACTGGTTCACCGTACGCGATGCGGCGCAGCAACCGCGGCTGACTGCCATCCGTCATTTCGACCTTGGCCCGGGCCAGATTGAGGCCATCGGCCCGGAACCCGCGCGGAGAGGCTTTGCCGCGCTGCATCGAACCCCAACCGCCGCCACGCTCCATCTGCTGCACACCACTTCCGAGCGGGCATTGCTGAATCTCCCCGTCAATGCGGCGGCCCATCCCTTCCTGCTTTTCAGTGCCCATGCCAACACCCTGCTGCACGGGCATGCGGCGGGGATCGACGTGCGTCAAGTGTCCAATCCACACCCCGAGATCTCCTTCCGCTCGCTGTGGCTGCCGGTCTGGTACGAATCCCGCGACGCCCCCGGCTACACGTGGCAGAGCTCGGGGGCCACGGGCGACTTCGAACCCAAGTTCAGCCTCGTACCTCTCACTTTCGGCACACTGAAAGGCGCCTTCTACGGGATGCTCATCGCCGTGCCGCTGGCCGTCATGGGCGCAATCCACACGGCGTACTTCATGTCCCCGGCCATGCGCCGGATGGTGAAGCCTGCCATCGAGCTCATGGCCGCGCTGCCTACCGTGATCCTGGGCTTCCTTGCCGGGCTTTGGCTCGCCCCCCTGGCGGAGCAGAACCTGCCGGGGGTGCTGTCCCTCGCATTACTCCTGCCTCTGGTCGTGGTGGTATCGGCCTGGCTGTGGTCGCGCGTCCCGCAATCCACTGTGGCACGTCTGCCCCACTCCTTCGAAGTCGTGGCACTCATTCCGATCCTCTGCCTCACGGTGGCTGCGGCGGTGACCGTGAGTCCCTGGGTCGAGATCACCTTCTTCGGCGGCGACATGCCCGGCTGGATCGGTCGCGAACTCGGGCTCGACTTCGACCAGCGCAACTCGCTGGTGGTCGGCATCGCGATGGGCTTCGCCATCGTCCCCATCATCTTCTCCATCGCCGAAGACGCCATCTTCGGGGTGCCGAGACATCTGACCCTCGGGTCTCTCGCCCTGGGGGCCACGCCCTGGCAGACCCTCACCCGGGTCGTGCTGCTCACGGCCTCGCCCGGCATCTTCTCGGCCATCATGATCGGCTTCGGCCGTGCGGTCGGAGAGACCATGATCGTCCTCATGGCCACCGGCAACACCCCGGTGATGGACTGGAACATCTTCAACGGCTTCCGGGCGCTGTCGGCCAATGTGGCGGTCGAGATGCCGGAGGCTGCGGTCGGCAGTACGCATTTCCGCCTGCTCTTCCTGGCCGCCCTGGTGCTCTTCGTGATCACCTTCGTCTTCAACACCCTCGCCGAAGTGGTACGCAGTCGCCTGCGCGCCCGCTACGGCTCGCTCTGAGACCTGAAGCCCATGGCCAGCACCCCTGCGCGCGGAATTCGCCTCTGGTGGCAGAGCGGACAACCCTGGATCTGGCTGACCGCCGGGGCCGTGGCACTCTGCATCATCATGGTGGTGGGCGTGATCGGTCTGATTGCCGTACGCGGCCTCGCTCACTTCTGGCCGAGCGAGATCATCGCCTTCACTTACGTGGCCGACGAGGGCGAGCGGCAACCCATGCTGGCGCGTCTGGTCGAGCGCAGCGAGACGGCCGCGGCTCGTCTCGGCGCAGCGACACCGGAGGGTGTCGGGTTGATCGAGCGCTGGAAGGTGAAAACGGCCAACCGGGACCTGACCGGCGAAGACTTCCGCTGGCTGCTGGCGGCTCAGGTCGAAGCGGTTGAACGACCGCTGGACGCGGTCGTCATCGAGCGCACCGAATGGGGTGATTTCCACGGCTATGTGCGTGGGCTCGAGCAAGGCGGTGAGCGCCTTCCCCTCGAAGGCGACGCCCTGTGGGCGGCACTGGATGAGCACCTCGCCCACAAGCAGGCACTCGCCGCCCAGGTGCGTCGTCTCGAGCGTGGGGCCATCGGTGCGGTCAATGCGCGCATGGAGCGGCTCCGCCGGGCCGAGCGTCGGGCCGACGAGGCGGCACTCGTGGAGATTCGCGCCGAGCGTGGGCGTCTCGAGGCCGAACATTCGCAATACATGCAGGAATTGGCTGCCCTCGAGCAGCAGCTTTCACGCGACACCTTGCTGCTCGCCACTGCCGATGGCACCGAAATCCGTCTACCGCTCAAACGGGTCGTCGATGTGCTCCGACCGAACGGGATGTCCTTGGCCGACAAGTTCCTGTGGTTCGGCCATCGGATGCTGCGCTTCGTCAGCGAGGATCCGCGGGAAGCAAACACGGAGGGCGGCGTCTTCCCTGCCATCTTCGGCACCCTGTTGATGGTGTTGCTGATGTCCATTCTCGTCACCCCCTTCGGGGTGGTCGCGGCGATCTATCTGCGCGAATACGCCACCCAAGGGCCAGTCACGCAGGCCATCCGCATCGCGGTGAGCAATCTGGCCGGCGTCCCCTCCGTGGTGTACGGCATCTTCGGGCTCGGCTTCTTCGTGTATTTCCTCGGCGGCAACCTCGACCAGCTTTTCTTCAGCGACGCCCTGCCCGCCCCCACCTTTGGCACACCCGGCGTGCTGTGGGCCTCACTCACGCTGGCGCTGCTCACCGTGCCGGTGGTGATCGTGGCCACGGAAGAGGG
>DNIF01000133.1 GCA_003485715.1 Gammaproteobacteria bacterium | reverse complement strand
CCACGGCCACGCACAGGGTGGCAGTGAAGTGCATGCCGCGACTGACACGCCCCCAGCCGAACAGCATGATCCCGAGGAAGCCGGCCTCCAGGAAGAAGGCAGTCAGCACTTCGAAGGAGAGCAGCGGCCCGAGCACGTTGCCAGCGGCGCGCGAGAACTCGCTGAAGTTGGTGCCGAACAGGAAGGACATCACCACGCCCGAGACCACGCCCATACCGAAGGAGAGGGCGAAGATCTTCGACCAGAAGCGGTACAGGCGGAGGTACACATCCTCCTTGGTGTACAGCCACAGACCCTCGAGCACCGCCAGGAAGGAGGCGAGCCCGATGGTCAGGGTGGGAAAGAGGATGTGGAAGGAGACGGCGAGCGCGAACTGCGCGCGCGACAGGGTGAGGGTGTCCAGTTCGAACATCGGGGTCTCCGGGCTGTTTCTGCGCCCGCTGCCGGTCTGGCCCGTGCGCAGGAGGGCACGGCTTGGGTGTCGGATGCGGCGCGTCAGGCTTGAGGGTGGAGGCGGAGCCCGGTACGCGCGGATGACTAGTCGGCCTCCGCCCCTCCGCCTTATAGGATCGAGTCTTGCAGTCCGGCGCGTCGTTTTCCACTCCGTGCGGACTGCCCTGTAGCGTTCGGATGCCTTGCCGCCCGGCTTGCGCTCTTGCACCCTCCGACCTGCCGCCTGCTTGGGCCATGGGCTGCCGCTATGGGTCGGTAGCGAAATACTGCCCTCGACGGTTCCACGCTGCGCTATAAATTCTAGCTAACCATGCGCTTGGCACCATTGCGGAACTCAAAAGCTCGCCCCACATTGAATCTGTGACTGCCAGGGCAGGTCCAGGGAGACTTCGATGAAAACCCACCACAGCCGTCTGCTCATCCTGGGCTCCGGCCCCGCGGGCTATACCGCGGCCGTCTATGCGGCCAGGGCGGCACTGGAGCCCATGCTTGTCACCGGCATGCAACAGGGCGGACAGCTCACCACGACCACGGAAGTGGACAACTGGCCGGGGGACGACGCGGGCGTGCTGGGACCGGAGCTCATGGAGCGTATGCGCCGGCATGCCGAGCGCTTCGGCACGGAGATCCACCTCGATCACATCCACACGGCGGATCTCGGCACGCGTCCCTTCCGGCTCGCCGGTGACTCCGGGACCTACACCTGCGACGCCCTCATCATCGCCACAGGGGCCTCGGCCCAATATCTCGGCCTGCCCTCCGAGGAGGCCTTCAAGGGCCGTGGCGTATCGGCCTGTGCCACCTGTGATGGCTTCTTCTACCGCGGCAAGCCCGTGGCCGTGGTAGGTGGGGGTAATACGGCGGTAGAGGAGGCACTGTACCTCTCGAATCTGGCCGCACACGTTACGGTGATCCACCGGCGCGACCGCTTCCGGGCCGAGAAGATCCTTGCCCATCGGCTCGAGGCCAAGGCCCGTGGCGGCAATGTGAGCATCGAATGGAATCACGAGCTCGAAGAGGTGCTGGGAAACGAGAGCGGGGTGACCGGGCTGCGCATCCGCTCGAACCAGGATGGCGCGACGCGCGAGCTCCCGGTGCATGGTGTGTTCATCGCCATCGGTCACAAGCCGAATACCGATCTCTTTGCCGGACAGCTCGACATGCAGGGCGGTTACATCCGGGTGCAGTCCGGTACGAGTGGCTTTGCCACCCAGACCAGTTTGCCGGGAGTGTTCGCGGCCGGTGACGTGAGCGACCCGGTGTATCGTCAGGCCGTCACCTCCGCTGGCTCGGGTTGCATGGCAGCACTCGATGCCGAGAAGTATCTGGAGGCGCTGGCCAGTGGCGGGGCGTGACGCCGGGACCGGGGGAAGGTCATCTGAGCCGGTCGCAGGGAACGACAGGACCTGCGCCGGCACTCCCAATGTGATCGTGGTGTCGAATGAAAAGGGTACCCAGTGGGGCCAGGCAGGCAGCCGCCCCGTAAGGAGAAAGCCATGAACAGTGTCATCAAGCCGAACGCGGCAGCCTTTGAGCACCTGCGCAGTCGTCACATCGACAGCCTCGCCGTGACCGTGCAGGAATATCGCCACGTCGGCACCGGCGCGCGGCACTTTCACATCGAGTCCGCCGACACCAACAACAGCTTCTTGGTGGCCCTGCCGACCATGCCGCAGGACTCGACCGGTGTGGCGCACATCCTCGAGCACACGGCGCTCTGCGGTAGCCGTCGCTACCCGGTGCGTGATCCCTTTTTCATGATGTTGCGCCGCTCGCTCAACACCTTCATGAACGCCTTCACCTCGAGCGACGCGACCGCTTATCCCTTCGCGAGCCAGAATCGCAAGGACTTCGACAACCTTCTTTCGGTGTATCTGGATGCGGTGTTCTTTCCGCAGCTCGATGAGCTGGACTTCGCGCAGGAGGGACACCGCGTCGATCTGGCCGATACGGCGGACCCAACCTCTTCGTTGGTCTACAAGGGCGTGGTCTACAACGAGATGAAGGGCGCGATGTCGAGTCCCGTTGCGCGCCTCTGGCAGACCACTCAATCGGCGCTCTTCCCCAGCACCACCTACCACTACAACAGCGGTGGTGAGCCGCTCGATATCCCCAATCTCACACACGCCCAGTTGCAGGGCTTCCACGCCGAGCACTATCACCCCAGCAACGCCACCTTCATCACTTACGGCAGCTTCCCGGCGGTAGAGCACCAGAAGCATATCCACGAACTGGCGCTGGCCCATTTCGAGCGCATCCCGAGCCGCATTCACGTGGACGACGAACGGCGGCTGGATGCGCCGCAGGCCGTGGAAGGGCGCTATGCGGTCGATACCGCAGCAGACGCGGAGGATGCGACTTACGTGGTGGTCGCGTGGCTGCTTGGGCGTTGCTTCGACCTCGATACCCTGCTCGAGATGCATTTGCTGAATGGGCTTCTGCTCGACAACTCCGCGTCGCCGCTGCGGCATGTGCTGGAGACGACAGACCTCGGCTCCGCACCTGCGCCCACCATGGGTCTGGACGACTCCACCCGCGAAGGGGTGCTCGTCTGCGGACTCGAGGGTTGCAGCCCCGACGCGGCACCGGCGGTCGAGCAGTTGATACTCGCGACGCTCGAACAGGTGGCGCGCGAAGGCTTCGCGCCCGAGCAGGTCGAGGCCGTGCTGCACCAGATGGAACTCGCCCAGCGCAGTGTGGGTGGCGGTGACTGGCCCTATGGGCTGCAACTCGCCCAGCGCATGCTGCCCGCCGTGTTGCATGGGGGCGATCCCATCGCCGTGCTGGACCTCGATCCCGCGATCGAGACTCTGCGTGCGCGTGCGGCAGAGCCGGGCTGGTTGCAGGGACTCGTGCGTCGCCGACTCATCGACAATCCGCACCGGGTGCGAGTGACGCTGCACCCGGATCTGCGGCTGCGAGAGGAGGAGGCCGGCATCGAGCAGGCGCGTCTCGACGCCCTGGCCGCGCGTCTTGAAGATGCGGATCGTGCCGCAATCCGTGCCCGTGCCGAGGCCCTGGATGCACGCCAGCGCTCACAGGACGACCCCGAGATCCTGCCGCGCGTCACCCTGGCGGATGTCCCTCCCGACATCCGCTGGCGGCCGGGCCGGGTAGAGAGCGCCGGGGGGCAGACGGTGCACACCTATGCGGTCGGGAACAACGGCCTGGTGAACCAGCAGATCGTCTGTGAACTGCCCACGCTGGACCGCGCCGAACTCGAACTCCTGCCCTTCTTCTGGTCCTTCATCACCGAGGTCGGGGTAGGCGATCGGGATTACCTCGCGCTGCAGCGCCTGCAGGCGCTTACCGGGCGCATTCAGGCCTCGGTCACGGTGCGTGCCGCCCACGACAACCCCGCGCTGCTGCGCGGCTGGTTCGTGCTCGGGGGCAAGGGACTCGCGCGCAATCACGCGCAACTCACCGCACTGCTGGCCGACACACTGCTTGCGGCCCGCTTCGACGAGACACGGCGGCTGCGCGAACTCGTTGCGCAGATGCGGGCGGAAGCCGTCTCGAGTGTGACCGACCACGGCCATCGTCTGGCGATGATGGCAGCCGCCGCTGGCCTTTCGCCCTCGAGCTGGCTGGAGGACCTCTGGGATGGGCCGGCCTCGGTCGCTCGTCTGGTGGCCCTCGATGATGGCCTCGCGGAAGCGGCCGCCCTCGACGCCCTGGCGGCGCGCCTGACGGCCCTGCACGCCCGAATTGCCGCGGCACCCCGTCACCTGGTGCTGGTTGCGGATGAGCCGGTGCTTGCCGGCGCGCTTGCCGACATTGGCACTCGCTGGGCGGAGTCTCTGCCGGCCGCGCCAGTCTCCCCTTTCGCGGGCATCACCGAGCCGGTGCCGGCACGGCAGGTCTTCGCCACCAACACGCAGGTGAATTTCTGCGCCCAGGCCTGGCCCGCGGTGCCAGCCGCGCACGCGGACGCCGCAGCGCTTTACGTCCTCGCTGGTCTGTTGCACCACGGCTATCTGCACCGGGCAGTGCGTGAGCAGGGCGGTGCCTACGGCTCAGGGGCACGCTTCGATGGCGATTCGGCCAGCTTCCGCTTCTTCTCCTACCGCGATCCACGGCTCCAGGAAACGCTCGCGGATTTCGCCCACGCCATCGACTGGGCCCTCGTGGCAGGCAATGTCACGCCGCGCGCGCTCGAAGAGGCGATCCTCGGCGTGATCCGCTCGATGGATCAGCCGGGCTCGCCCGCCGGCGACGCCCTGCAGGAGCACTTCCTGAACCTGCATGGGCGCACACCGGAGGTGCGCCGTGAACTGCGGCGGCGGGTATTGGCCGTCACGATCGCCGACGTGCAGCGCGTGGCGGGCCACTATTTCGATCCCGCCGACGCCCGTACGGCCGTGCTCACGGCACCGAAGACGGCCGCAGGCCTGGCAGCGGAGGGCTACGAGCGGCTGGAGATCTGAGTGCAGACCGCACTTGCTTGAGCCGTCATCTCTGCGGCGGGCTCCAGACCTTCCATGGCGATGGCGCGATGGCACTGGGTCCCCGCCTGCGCGGGGATGACGGGTTTGCCTCAGGGCGGTGCGATGGCCCCGCTGTGCGGCATGAAATGCCGTTCGATGAGGTTGGCGTCGTCGAAGTGACGCTCACCGGCGAATGCCGTGGCCTGCCGGTTCCATTGACGCGGGCTGCCGGCCACGCGAATGCCGCTCGTCCACTGCCACCAGCGCCCGGTACGCTCGGTATTGGGAACGATGCCTTGAGGGCCGAAGAAGGCCTGCCCGCCGGAAGTAACGGCGGTGGCCAGTTCCCGGGCCGGGCGCAGGGTGTAGTGGGTCTCTGGCGCGTTCGGGTTGGCCGTCGGCCGGGCAGCGCGCGCCGCATTCCTGTCGTCCACGGCAGGTACTCTGCGCAGCCCCACGATGTGGCGGGTGTCGGCCGCCAGCAATAGCTCCAGCCGACCGGAGCCCTCCGGCAGGCCGACCGGTTGCGTGAGTGGATCGATGGCCTCCAGACGCGCCCGGCGTGGTGCAAGACGTGGCCCGGGGAAGGCGATGTGCCAGCAGCCGCAGGCGGGAATGGCGTCGGCCAGCAATACCGAGCCGTCTTCGTCCAGCGTCAGTCGCCAGATGAGGCCGTCGATGGTCCGCTCGCCGCTGTCCCCCGGCTTGGGGACAGCGAACCAGGCCGCGTATTCCAGTTGCAGCAGGCTGCGCGAGCCCTGACGGGTGAGGGCGTGGCGCACGTAGACAGTCGGGTTGCCGGTGTCGATGCCGAAGGGGACTGCGGTGTTGCCGGTCGCCATGACGGCACCGGGGAGGTCGGCTGCAGCGGTCGGTGCCATATCGTGCGTGCGTACCAGACGCAGGATCGGCGCATGCTCCCGGAACAGCGCAGCGAGGGTGCCGGGATCGGGGCGCGGGATGCCGAGCACGTCGCGTGGCAGCGGAAAGCGCGGTGCTGTGGCCGGGATGGCATCGGGGTTCACGCCCGCGACGACCGCGACCGGATCCACGACGCGCGCCATGGGCACGCTGACGGCCGTCTCCGGGTAATCCTGGGCCTCCGATCCAGCGCCCGCGGGCGCTGGTGACGGAGTGACTGGGGGGGCGTCCGTCGGCGCAGCAGTCAGCGAGCCCGTCGCGTCGTCGTCTGCCGGCGTTCCAGCCAGATCGGATGTACCGGGGCGGTAGACGAAGCGCGCCGGATCGAACTCACCCGGATCCTGGAGGCCGCCGGCCCGCAAAGGCGCAAATACCGGCGTCGGTGGCAGGCGCTTCACGTCCGGAGTCACCACCGGTTGTGCCGTCGTGGGCAGGAGTGTGCCCGCCGGCACGAGTGCTGCCACATCCGGGGTCGGCACGGCTACCGGCGCGGGTGCCAGTCGGGCCAGGGTGGCCGGATCGGCCGCAGCACTGATCCCGGCGAATTGCGCCTCGAGATCGAGCCGGCGCTCACCGGCATCCCAGGCGTAGATCCACGCACCACCGGGCAGATAGAGCCCGAGGATGCGCGCTGACCAGCGGTAATCGTCGGGGATGGCGACGTTGGCGAGCAGTCGACGCATGGCGCCGGGGTGCTGGCGATCCCAGTCTGTCACCCGCGCGGCACAGTCCTCCAGCGCGTCGAGCGCAGGCAGGGTCGTCGCGCCCGCGAGCGCCTGCAGGCGCTCTGCCTCGATGGCGCGCGCTTGGCGACCCAGCGCCAGCAGGTGTTCGAGCCAAGCCGCAAGACGCGGATGGTCACGCGGCATGCCATCGAGTTCATCGCGAAAACTGGCGCGGAAACGGTCACTGCGCAGCGCCGGAAAGCCATCGATGCGACGCAGATCGGCCGAGGCGAGGCCGGCCAGATCCACCGCCGTGTCAAAGGCGTTAAGCCGGGCGACGCAGTCGGCGGTGGTGGCGTCCGGGTGAGCGCGCTGGAAGGGCGCGGGCGCGCAGGCCGCGATGAACGGCACGATGGCGACGAGGATGCGCAGGCCGCGTGGCCCTTCGTGGCGCTTGGGCGCCCTGCCGGGGTGTCGCTCTGGAGTATGCATGAACTGCGGCATGGTCGATGTTCGGTCAGCAAGGGCCTCGGGTGGGCATTCAAGCATGCCAGAGCGCGGGCCAAGGCATGAGAGTTCTTGTCCCCGACAACGCCAATCGGGGCGTGTCAGCCGGGGCGTAACCGCGGGTTCAGCAGGGAACTTCTCACCGCACTCCAGTGTCCGCCCGGCGCTTTGAGTCTGCTACCAATCCCTAGTCACCCAAGGATCCCCGCATGTCGTCAGCCCGCTTGGTTCTTTTGCTTGGGGCTGCCCTGCCCCTGAATGCTCCGGCTCAGGAGCTGCGCTTGAACAACCACCTCGAGGTGGAGGCCGTGCTCGGCAGCCTGACGCGCAACGACGCCCAGTTTCCGAACAGCCCTGCCGGTACTCGCTTCTCGGCGCAGGATCTCATCGGCAGTGGTGTCGATCCCGAGGTACGTATCACGTATGCGCGCGCCATTACCGAGCGTCAGGAGGTGCGCTTGCTGTATGCGCCGTTGTCGCTGTCGGGCAGTGGTGTGTTGCCGACGACCACCAACTTTCGCGGCATGGCCTTCGATCCCGGTATGCCGACCACGGCTGAGTACCGCTTCAATTCCTATCGTGCGACCTGGCGCTACGCCCTGCTGAATGGTGAAAGCTGGACGGTCAAGCTTGGATTGACCGCCAAGGTGCGTGATGCGCGCATCGCCTTGATGCAAGGAG
>DNIF01000270.1 GCA_003485715.1 Gammaproteobacteria bacterium | reverse complement strand
TCGGCACGGTGGCGGCACCGCGCGGCATGCTGGGGCACTGGATCCGCATCAAGGACGGTCGCATCGAAAACTACCAGTGCGTGGTCCCCACCACCTGGAATGGCTCCCCGCGCGACCCCAAGGGGCAGATCGGTGCCTTCGAGGCCAGCCTTCTCAATACCCCGATGGTGAACCCGGAACAGCCGCTCGAGATCCTGCGCACGCTGCACAGTTTCGACCCCTGCCTGGCCTGTTCCACCCACGTGATGAGCGAGGATGGACAGGAAATGGCGCGCGTGACCGTGCGCTGAGCCGGCCTCGACAACCTCAGGAGATTTCTCGATGACTCGCACGAACTCTGGCCGCCTGGCGGCCTTCATTGCCCTGACCGGTGCAGCTGGCATGGCGCAGGCACACACGGGGCACGGCACCCACGGTCTGGTGGACGGTCTGCTGCATCCGCTCGGGGCCGATCACCTGCTCGCCATGCTTGCCGTGGGCGTGTGGAGCGTGGTGGCCCTGCCGGCCGCCCGCATCTGGCAAGGGCCTGCCTGCTTTGTTGTTGCGTTGCTGCTGGGTGCCCTGTTTGGGGTTGCCGGTCTGGGCATGCCGCTCGTGGAGCAGGGCATCGCCCTGTCGGTGGTGCTGTTCGGGGCTCTGCTCGTACTGGCAAGCAGAGGTGGCACTCTGACCACATCCGGCCTTGCGCTGGTGGCCGCTGCGGCTGCACTGCATGGACTGGCCCATGGGGCCGAGGCACCCGTGGGCGACTTCGCTGCCTACGCCGCAGGTTTCCTCGGCACGACCGTCACCCTGCACATTGCCGGTGTGCTGACTGCGCTCTCTCTGCAGCGCTGGCTGGCCGACCATGGCCGTCTGGCCTTCCAGGGCGTGGGTGCTGCCCTGGGAGTCTCCGGGCTTGTGCTGCTCGGCCAACTCGCGGCCTGAGCAGGCTTCGCTCCAAATGACTGGCGATTGCCCTTCCATCGGATGACGAGGAGCTTCCCATGAGTGCCAGCCACAGCAGCACACTGCCCGGGCCAACCGGAAGTGATGATCACTCCGTACAGACCGCCGGCAGCGTCAAGGCGATGTACGTCTACGAGGCGCCGGTGCGGGTCTGGCACTGGGTCAATGCCCTGTGCATCGTCGTGCTCGCAATCACCGGTTACTTCATCGGTGTACCGCTGCCGACCATGCCCGGTGAGGCCAGCGATAACTTCCTGATGGGTTACATCCGCTTCGCCCACTTCACGGCCGGCTATCTGCTGGCCGTGGGCCTGCTGGGCCGCATCTACTGGGCGATCGTGGGCAACCATCACGCGCGGGAGCTTTTCTGGGTGCCGATCTTCCAGAAGGCCTACTGGCAGGAGATGCGCGGAATGCTCCTGTGGTATGCCTTCCTCGCACCAGCCCCGGGGCGCTTCGTCGGCCACAATCCGCTGGCGCGTTTCGCCATGTTCTTCGGCTTCCTGTTCCTCACGGTGTTCATGATCGTCACCGGCTTCGCGCTCTACGCGGAAGGCGCACAGGCGGGCTCCTGGGCGGATCAGATGTTCGGTTGGGTGATCCCGCTGTTCGGCGACAGCCTCTCCGTGCACAACTGGCATCGGCTCGGCATGTGGGCACTGGTCATCTTCGTGATCGTGCACGTGTATGCCGCCATCCGCGAGGACATCATGGGTCGCCAGAGCGTGGTGAGCACCATGATCTCCGGCTTTCGCACCTTCAAGGAGTAGGGTCCCGCCCAGCTCAGTCCGTCATTCAGGCGCATGCGGCAACGACGGTTGATGCGCGATAAGGGTTCATCGTCATTCTCGCGCAGGCGGGAACCCAATGATGTCGTGCCGGCGCTGAAGGATGACTGGATCCCCGCCTGCGCGGGGATGACGGTTGGTGCGGGGATGACGGTTGATGCGGCCCAAGCCGAGCGCGATGGAGTAATTGACGTGCCCGAAACACCTGCTTCATCGGCATTTGCGGACACCCCAGCAGTGCCTGCGCGCATCGTCGTACTCGGGATCGGCAACCTGCTGTGGGCCGACGAAGGGTTCGGTGTGCGCTGCGTGGAGGCATTGCAACGGAGCCATGAGTTCGCCGAGCACGTGGAACTCATCGATGGCGGTACCCAGGGCCTCTATCTCATCCAGCACGTGCAATCCGCAGATGCGCTGCTCATCTTCGATGCGGTGGATTACGGCCAGGCACCCGGCACGCTCAAGGTGGTGCGCGATGATGAGGTTCCGCGCTTCCTCGGCGTGCGCAAGATGAGCCTGCACCAGACCGGTTTCCAGGAGGTTTTGCTGTTGGCCCAGCTCACCGGTCGCTTTCCGGCGCGGCTGTTGCTCATCGGTTGCCAGCCCGAGGAGATCGACGACTACGGCGGCAGCCTGCGCCCGAGTGTGCGGGCCGCACTCGACGGCGCGCTGAACCTCGCACTCGATGTGTTGGCCGACTGGGGTGCGAAGCCGCGTCCCCGAGTCACGCCGCTCACGGTGCATGAGGCCATCACCCTCGGGGAGCTCGACATCACACGTTACGAGGCCGGCAGGCCCGATGCGGAACTCGCCTGCCGCGAGGGCGATGATCGTTTCCTCGTGGGCGCTTCGGCCCGAGTCACGGAATGACCGGTATACAGCCATGTGCATAGGGCTCCCCATGCAGGTGCAGTCCATCGATCCCGGTCACGCCTGGGTCGTCGGTGGCGGTGAACGGCGACGTGTGCGCACGGCGCTCGTGGGTGCCGTCGTTCCGGGGGATTGGCTGCTGGTGTTCCTGGATGATGCCCGAGAGCGCATCGATGCCGTGCGGGCTGCGGAAGTGCAGGCGGCGCTGGATCTGCTGCGCGAAACGCTGCAAGGCACAGCCAGCTTCGGAGCCGATTCAACGCTATCACCAGGTTTTGCCCTGCCTTCGCAGATGAGTGCCGAGGATCTGCGCGCGCTCACCGGCCTGCGGCGCGAGCCATCCATCAATCAATGAAGCATCCCAACCGAGCCGACACCCATGTCTGACTGCGCTGTATTCATCTCGCCATCGCCCCCGGTCGCCACTCCGGCGTCGGCGCCGCCTTTGCTGCTGCGCCTGGTACGCGATTTCGGCGCTGTATGGGTGGACGACAACTCCCTCAAGGAATGGCTTGCGTCGGCTGGCGATC
>DNIF01000058.1 GCA_003485715.1 Gammaproteobacteria bacterium | reverse complement strand
TGCTTCTGCGGCCTGTCCGTCTTGCTCTCCCGCCTCACCTCGGCCCTGCTCGTCACGAGCATCCGCACCTCGATCCCCACGCGCGCCGCGCCCACCCCCAGCGTTGGCGTCGGCCCGGCCGGGGGATGCCCCGGGGGCTGGGCGTGAGCCATCACCACCTGTCGGACTACCCGCCGGTGGCGTAGCACCTGGCTGGTCAGCACCCACCCCGGCAGGCCCCGCCCCGGCGCCGGCCTGCTCGGGGGCTGCGGCGAAGAGGTTATTGATGTTCCAGCGCCCCTGCAGATCCACGATGCGACCGCTCACGGCCCCACCAGTCACCTGCAACGGCCCGATGGGTCGCGCCCAGACCTCGCCGTGATGATCGACGGCTGGAGGAGCGGCGGCGGTACCCGGGCCACTTCCACCCACTGCACCGGGGCCGACTGCCGCCGCGGCGGTCGCGCCAGGCGCCGTGGTGCCGCCCGCCCCGCTGCCGGCGGCAGTCGGAGCGGCAGTGGCGGGAGGGGGGCTGGCCGCTGCCTGATCACCTGCCCTGGAGACCGCGTCGGTGGAGCGGGCCTTGGCTCCGGCTCCGGCTCCGGCTCCGGCTCCGGCGCCAGGGGCCGTGGACGCCTCGAGGTCCCGGCGCAACACCCCCAGGGCCCAGAGTTCCACGCCACGGGCGTGGGCACGCGCCTGTCCCGCCGCCAGCAGATTCTCGGTGCGACGGATGAGCACCTGATCGCGGGTGGAGACCGCATAGGCAATGGCAGCGACCACTCCAGCGACGAGGATGGCGGTCACCAGGGCCATGCCGCGTTGCCGGTCAACGTTCCGGCCCGACATCAGGCTGACACCGTGAACAGCCACTGCAGGGCACGGCCACGCCAGACGAGACGCAGTGCAACCGCACGCGGCACCGCCCCCGCCGCCGTGGTGTCCTGTCCGGCTGTGGGCCAGTCGGTGACCCAGCCCCCTTCCGTCCACGCCGCGAGCACGGCGGCCTCCACCTCGTCCAGCACCACTCCGCTCAGCGGCACGGCCGCCGGTGCGAGATCGCCCACGGGCCACTCGAAGCGCATGAGACGACGATCGATGAGCCGGTACTCGACGCGCTGGGGGAGATCGTCACCCGGGCGCAGCCGCGTGAATTCAACGCGCCCGGGGGCGAGAAGAAAGGGGGGGCGCGACAGTCCGCTGCCGTCGCGGATCCCGCGTGCCGCCAGGGCAGCCATGTCCTGATCGATGAGCAACCAGGTACGACGCAGTGCGTCGAGGTCGGCGACCACCGCCTCGGTGCGCTGGTGCGCCCGGATCACCGCCTGCAGGCCCCCGTGCGCGAGAGTGGCCACCACACTGAAGATCGCGATGGCAATCATCAGCTCCAGCAGGGTGAAACCGCGCCCGGACAGCGCCGGATGCAGGCGGGCCATGACCCTCCGCGGGCGCGGTAGGTCAAACCATTGCCGGCACATCACGGCCCGGTCTCGCCCGGCAGGAAGCCGATCAGCGAGGCAATCGCCTCGCGGTCACGCAGATCGCGAAAGACGAACACATCGACGCGGTTGGTGGCCGGATCCGGCGTCGTGACCACGTCGGCGCGCCACAGGAAGCGGCGACCGTCCATGGTCTCCTCACCCGAGCGTGACCCGACAGCCGCGCCAGCGGGATTCAGGCGCAGGCTGACGAGCGCGTTCGTCGCCACCCAGTAACCGAGGGTGCGCTCCTGCACCCGCGCGAGACGATCGCTGCTGCCGGTGACGGCCGCGAGCGCCGCACCCAGGGACACCGCGAGCAGGGTCATCGCCACCAGCACCTCGAGCAGCGTGAAGCCAGCGGCCCGGTGGCCGGGCTGCCTGACGCGATGTGCCCGACGCGGGCGAGAATGAAGCGGCATGTCAGTTTTCACTCACCGGCTGCGGGTTGGCGCTGTCGCCCGTCATCGGCATGGCTCAGAAGCGCTCGGCAGCCTCGACCTCGAGACGACCTGCCGCATCGGCCCGCACCCGCCACGCCTGGGCCACGGCTGGATGCTGGAGGGTAACGAGCAGCGGGGCACCAAGGCCGTTCGGTGCAAAGACCACGCCCGGGTCCCGCCCGGCACGTCGCGGCGCGCCAGCGGGGTCGAGGAAGGTTACGCGCGTACCATCGGAGTAGTGGCGAGGCCGCAGCAGCGGATCGCGCTCGATGACCCGCCAGCCCTCCGAACGCAATTCCAGGAACTCGAAGCCGGCATCGGTCGGACGCACGGCCAGCGGTCGCCCGCGCAACACGGCCTCCTCCGTGGCGAGACCAAGCAGGGCCGCCACATGCTTGGCCTCGGCGTGCAACCGTTCGTCGCGACCCGCATTGCCGAGGGTGAGGCTGGCGGCCCCGGCCAGCATGGCGATGAGAGCCACCACGATCAGGATCTCGAGCAGGGTGAAGCCACGCTGCCAGCGCTGCCCCAAGGGTCGCCCCGGCGCGCGGGGAACTGGTGCGAGCACCGGCCAACGCCGCGATCGGGACGCGCAGCAGATTTCCCCCCGCGTGCTCACTCCGCAGGCCAGTTGCCGATATCTGCCCCCAGCCCCTCGCCACCCGGGGCGCCGTCGGCCCCGAGCGACCAGAGGTCGAACTCACCCTTCACGCCGGGTTGCAGGTATTGATAGGGATTGCCCCAGGGATCCTTCGGCATCTGCGAGAGGTAGCCGCCCTCGCGCCAGCGCGCCCCTGAGGGCAGGTTGGCGGGCCGCTGAAGCAAGGCCTCGAGCCCCTGATCCGTGCTCGGGTAGCTGAAGGCGTCGAGTCGGTACATCGACAAGGCACTGGTGATGTTGTTGATATCGGTGCGGGCGACCGTGATGCGGGCCTCGTCCGGATTGCCCATGATGCGTGGCACCACCACGGCAGCGAGGATGCCCAGGATCACGACCACGATCATCACCTCGATGAGGGTGAAGCCGGTGGCCGCTGTGCGGCTCTGGATGGTTGTTTTCATGACGTGTTCGAGACTCCTCGTGACGCGGGAAAATGGCTGGCCCGGGTGAGTGGGTGGCGGGCGGGCGACACCCGGGATGTAAGCGCCCCCGCCGTCGGGTTG
>DNIF01000095.1 GCA_003485715.1 Gammaproteobacteria bacterium | reverse complement strand
GGGGCGGGCGCCCCCCCCCCCCCCTGCCACTCCGCCGTGTCGTGGATCGCGTCCCCCGCCTGCGATACCCACCAGGCAGGCATGGCAGCGAGCAGGGCGTTGCGCAGGATGGGAGGCATGGCTGCTGCTGCCGGGGCCCGCAGCACGGAGAGGGACGGGTCCAGGCGTACCCCGAGCGCGGCAGCCGGCAGCCGCAACTGGACCACTGCCTGCTGCGTACTCAGTCGCACCCTCTGCATTTCAGTGCCGGCCTCTGTGCGGATCTGTACCGGCAGGTCCAGATCGTGCACGGGCTCTCCCTGGCTCAAGTGGAGCGTAAGTCCAAGCCCGTCTGCCGCGGCGACGGCGCGCGTGATACGTGGGGTGGGCAGCGTCTGCGCCGAGAGCCAGGGTTCGAAGGCGGAGTCGAGCGTCTGTCCCGAGGCCTGCTCGAAGGCCTGCTGCAAGTCAGCCCAGGAGGCCTCGCGGTGTTGGCAGGCCTGCCAGAAGTGGCGTAGCCCGGCACGCCAAGCCTCGGCGCCGATGCGTTCACGCAGCATCAGGAGCACGAAGGCGGCCTTGCCATAACCTACGGCCGCCTGTCTGCCGTGTGCGCGGGCGCGGAAGTCACGCAGTGCGATGGATTCACCCGGCGGCACGGCCAGCAGCGTGCGCACCCAATCCAGGCGCTGTGCCGCCGCTGCCTCGGGCCCTTCGCGCTCCTTCACGAGGAAGTCGGCCATCAGCGTGGTGAGCCCCTCGGACCAGTTGCCGCGCGCGTAGTCCACGCGCACGCCGTTGCCCCACCAGTTGTGCAGTACTTCGTGCCGTAGGCTCGTAGCGGGGATGAAGGGCAGGCGCAGTACCTCCTCGCCGAGCCAGGTCATGCCGGGCATGCCGAAGCCCGTTGGCAGCGGGCTCGCCACGATGGCGAAGCGGGCGAAGGGCCACGGGCCGATGAGGGCGTCGTACTCGATGATCTGCGCCGCCGCGGCATCGAGATAGTCGCTGGCAAGCGCAGCAATGGCCGGCGTGAAGTAGGTGGCGACATCCAGTTGCACGCCGGAGGGCGTGGTGATCGCACGGGTCGTGAGAGCGTAAGGGCCGATGAGCAGATCGATGCCGCCTGCGGGATGCGGATGACGGAAGGTGTGGGAAGTCCCTTTCTCAGCAGCGGGGGCGTTGGTCCCGCCCGCCGCCGCTGGCCCGCTGTAAGCGCCTGCGGCAATCGGCAGGCCCGCCGTCGTGCGCACGGTGAGCGAGTAGTCACCCAGCCCGGACGTGGGCCCGGGATACCAGCCAGCCGCGGCCGGAAGCCAGGCGAAGCCGCCACCGGTCATCGGGCGATCGGCACGTAAGGCGGCACGGTGATCGAGGGCCCCGTCGAGCGGTGCGAGGGGCAGGCGCCAGTCGAAGGCAAGCCCGGCAGCCGCGCGGAGCTCGAGGCGCAATCCTTCCGGGGTGCGAGCACCATCCGGCAGTTCGGCGTCGTTCAGCCGCACACTCAGGATCTCGAGCGCCGGATGCCAGTCGAAGACATGCTTGCCGGCACTGAGGTCGTAGCGTGCCGAGCCTTCGAGCCTCTGCTCCGTCAGGTCCACCGCGACCGCGACGGCGGCGGTCGGGGCCACGGTCGTCGATGTGGTCGAGCACAGACCGGCCGCGAGCCAAGCCAATGCGGCCACGGGATCAGGGCCGGTTCGGGAAGCGCAGCACCTGTTCGCGACGCTCCTCACCGCGCTGGATGGTGATCGGTAGCCAGGTGCCGGGCGGCTGCCCACGCACGGCGGCGACCACCTGCTCTGGCGACTCGCAGGGATGGCCAGCAAGTTCGAGGATGATGTCGCCCACCGCAAGCCCCTCGCGCTCGGCCAGACTGCCCGGTTCGACCGCGAGAATCCGAGCCCCACGGGTGTCCGTACCCAGGGCCACGCCAAGACGGGGACGCCCGGCAGGTGTCGGAGTCTGCTCCGCCACCGGCGGCAGGATGAAGCGCGCATCGACGGCCAACTCTGCCCCCTCAGGCCCCGGGCAGGCAGCGGATGGCGCAGCGGGCAGCAGCGATACCGTGTCGGTCAGGCCAAGGTCGGCCAGTTGCAGAGGGATGCCGCGATCGCGTCCGACGTGACCGCCGCCGACCAGGGTCACGACGTGCGTCGGGCCGTCGGGGGCGGCCAGGGTTGCGTGGATGGCGGCTGCCATGGCTCGATCCCAGGTGAGCTGGACCTCGATGAAGCGCTGCAGACTGCCGACGCCGGCATCGGCCGCCGGGGCTGTGGCGCCTGAGTCATCCCCGGCTGCCATGGCCGGGTCCGCCGCATCAGCCTCTGGTACGGCTTGACGTGGCTCGTGGGTGCTCAGGCCTCCGGGGTGATAGGCGTGCACCGCCGCCAGTTGCGTACGGTAGACGCGTGGTGCCTGGGCCGGCTTGCCGAGTGCTGCGCGCAGATCGGATGGCAGTGCCTTGAAGCCGCCCGTCGAGACCTGCCGGATCAGGTCCGGGTGCAGGTTCAGGGCGACGATGGGGACGCGGTTCCTGCGCGCGAATTCCAGCACCGGGCGGTAGAGTTCGGCCGGGAAGCCCCACACCGCATCCCAGTCACTGGTGGCGAGCAGCGTGGGCCAATCGATGTGGCCCGCCACCCACGCATCGAGGGCCGGCTGTGCCTCGCGCGGAAACATCTCCATGCCGATCGCAAGCCCCGGCGCGCGCGCATGCAGGGCGCTCAGCACCTGCAATTGCCAGGCATGGTGGGCCGGGTCGTCGTGTCGCTCACCGAGCAGCCAGACGCGCTGCCGGCGATGGGCATCGATGAGTGAGCCCAGATGCGTGACGCGCCCTGCGGCATTGAGCCAGCCGCTGAAGCCTTGGCAGTCCTCGGCCGGGAGCAGGCGGCCCGCGGCGATCTCCGTCGGGGCTGGCCGCTCGGGCGGACCTCCCGCGAGCAGGCCCGCGGCCGTCAGCGCCACCAGCCACTGGGCACCGTTCAGCCAGACCGAGCGTGTGTGCCGGTTGCGGAAGGTTGCCCCCGCCATCGCATCACCTGCCTCTGCCGCGTCGCGCAGGCGATTGATCTCCGGCATCAGGCCCTGGCGTGCATAAATCGCACTGACGAAGATCAGCAGCAGAGTCCAGGCGAGCGCCTCACGGCCGGGTGTCAGCGACAACCACAGCGTGGCCAGCCCTGCCGTAACGAGCACGTAGAGGTAGTACCAGGGGAACAGGGCACGGATGAAGCGTCCGGCCTGCTCGGTCGGCAGGCGCAGAAAAACGAGTGGTGCTACCACGAGTGAGAACAGGGTCATGCCGCCGAGCAGGAAGGCGACGGACCAGGTGGCGAGAAGGTGGGTCATGGCGGATTCCCGTGACTTGGACGCGGGTGGAAGATGTCGTGGTGGTCGTTGCCTCGCCCGCGATCAGCTCGGCGAGAGGTAGTAGTCTCGTACATCGATCGTGGGGCGCACGCCGATGTGCTCGACGTGTTGCTCCAGCCAGCGCCTGGCCGTCGTGCGCCCCGCATCGCGCAGCATGGTGAGGAAGCCCCAATGGGCGTTGAACTTGGAGGACACGCTGAGCTGCCCGAGCACTGCTTCGCCGCTGATGAGATGCGGCAGCACCCGCTTGTAGCGGGCGTGATCGATGCGACCCTGCTCCACCAGTTCAGCGACAAAGTTGAGGGCGCGGAATTCCGCCAGCAGGCTGCTGTTGAAGGTGATCTCGTTCAGTCGATCCATGATCTCGACGGCTGTGGTGGGCTCCTTCTCGCGCGAGAACGGGTTCAGTTGCACGATGAGCACGTCGGGACTGGTGCAGCGATAGAAGAATGGGAACAGCACCGGGTTGCCGAGATAGCCGCCGTCCCAGTAGATGTCATCGCCGATGTGAACAGCCTGGAAGAGCTGCGGCAGACAGGCTGAGGCGAGTACGGCCTCCGGGCAGAGTTCATCGTGGCGGAATACCTTCACCCGCCCGGTGCGCACGTTCGTCGCCGAGATGAAGATCTTGACCCGGTCACAGTGGCGCAGGCGCTCGAAATCCACCACTGCCTCCATGATGTCCCGCAGCGGATTCAGGTTGAGCGGATTCATCTGGTAGGGCGAGGCCATGCGCGAGAGGAAATCGAAGAACACGAAGCCCGGGTGGTTGTCCAGGTTCCAGTTGCCGTAAAGGGCGTCCCAGACCGTGGGCTGGAAGGGGCTGGTCAAGGCCGCGCAACTCACCGCCTGCCAGTAACGCTCGAGCGCCGCACGCGCACCGTCGCGGCCGCCAGCCATCATGCCGTCGGCCAATACCACGGCGTTCATGGCGCCGGCACTGGTACCGCTCAGGGCCTCGATGGCGATGCGCCCGTCCTCCAGCAGGTAATCGA
>DNIF01000235.1 GCA_003485715.1 Gammaproteobacteria bacterium | reverse complement strand
CCAGCCCGAACTCCGGGCGTCCTGCCCTGGCTGCGGCCAGCGCATCGCGCAATTCATCGAGCACGCCAGTCTCGATGACGGGAAACCCATCCGGCAGGCGCTCCTTGGGTGGCACCTGCGGCCTGCCATGCGGGTCGCGATAGAAGAGCGAGAGTTTCACTGCGGCGTTGGCGAATTCCCGCTCTGCCTCGTTCAGCAGGACCTGACGCTTGAGCACGTTCTGCCGGTTCTCGGTGATGAAGATGGCGGCCAGGTCACCCTCGCGCACACGCTGTTCGAGGCCGGTCTCGCGCTGCAATGCGATGTCCACCAGGGCCGAGAAGATGCGCCGCTTGAGGCCTGCCGCAACCCACTCGTAATAGGCGTTGACCGCCTGCTGCTGCACCGAGAGCTGGTTGACCAGGACCTCCAGCTCCGCGCTGGAGACGTTGAGCTCGCCCTGGGCCACGGCAAACCGCCGGTCGTCGATGGCGCGGTCACGCAGCAGCGAGAACACGAGGCCGAAGTTGAACTCGCCACGGTCGTTGGTCCGGAGTACATCTTCGTAGATGGGGAAATCCCCCACCGTCACTCGATAGCCGGTGGATAGCCTGGCCCCGAAATCGGGCAGCGGCTTGACCAGTTTCGTGTCCACCGAGCGGCCATCATAGAAACCATCGGCCCGCAGCATGGAGTCCTGCCTGATCTCCATATCGAAGGCACCTTGCGATTCGAGCAACTTGCCTTCGCGAGCGCGGAGCTTCTCCACCGACTCCTGAATCTTTGGCGAATGCTCGCGCGAGACCTCCAGCACCTCTCCGAGCAAGAGTGGCTGCCTGGCCTCGGTTGGCTGCACAAAGCACGCTAGACCGCTGGAGACCCAGGCCAGCAAAGTGGCGCGAGACTGCCTCACGAACCCGAGCCACCCGGCTGCTGCACATAGCCACCCCAGGCGGCCTGGGTATCGGTGAGCGGCGGGAAACCGTTCATCTGACGCCAGATCTCATAGCCAAGGCGGACGGTGTTGAGGAGCACCCACCCTTGCGCCTGCGAGCCGAAGCGGACGTAGGTGGCAGGGGGCCAAGGGTCGAGAGGGTCTTCCGTGACGAGTACGCGGAAACGACCATTCGACTGCGCATTCGGGTCCACGCTGTCGACGATGCCTCCGAAGGTGCCGATCGCACGCGCCGGCCAGCCACTCCACTGAATGGCTGGCCAGCCGTCGAACATGAGCCGCACCTTGCGCCCCTTGTAGACCAGCGGTGCATCCACTCCGGTCACGAAGATTTCGACGGCCCGCCGCGCATCGATCGGCAGGAAAGTGGCGAGCGACTGTCCGGGCTTGACCATCGTGGCGACATCGCCTGCCAGGATGCCGAGCACCGTGCCATCACGCGGTGCCGTCACTCGCCGCGTGGCCTGCTGACTCAGGTTGATCTCGGCCTTGTTGAGGTCTGCCTTGGCCGCGGCCTCTCGAGCCTGATGCTCCTGGTACCGAATCTTCGCACCCTCGAAGGTGCTGCGCGCAGAGAGCCCGTCCTTGAACAGCCGCTCCTGGCGCTGGTAGTCGATTAGTGCGGTCTGGCTCGCAATCTGCGCTGCCCGGTAACGCTCGAATACGGCCTGCCGCTCGGCCGCCAGACGATCCACAAAAAGTGGGTCCAGATCCTCGATCTCGACGATGGGCTCACCCGCCTTGACCCGGCTGCCTTCCTGTACGAACCAGCGCTTGATGCGCCCTTCCACCAGAGCGGTGACGACCTGCAGGCGATCGGCCGGGTTGAGTGCCGTGATACGGCCAAGACCCGTGGCGGTCTGCACCCATGGCACGGCATAGAGTGCGATGCCGATGGTGAGAACGACCAGAACCATGAGCCCGGTGAAGGCCCGTAACACGGTGGGAACGCGGACCGGCCGCGAGGGCTTCAGCCGCGCCAGATGCTCGCGCTGCACGAATTGCGGGAGCGGAAGGACCGTGAGTTCATCGTTGGCAGCACCCATCGGTCACCCTCCGGTTGGTGCGCCTTCGGCGACCACATTGGAGGCGTAGCTCAGTTCCTCCGCTGCCAGCCAGGTTGCCTCTGCTTCGATCAGGGCGGCGAGCGTTGGATAGCAATCCTGCTTCGTGGGTGTAAGCAACCAGTACTCACTCATGTTCGCCAGATCTCTTCGATTGCTGAAGTACAGCACCGTGGTGTGTCCATCCCGGCGCAGACTCTCCAGCAAGCGCTCCCGATAAGCCACGTGGACGACATCCATGAGCGGCGAGATCACCAGAACAGGGGGTTGTGCCAGCAGCGCATAGACCAGGCGCAGGCGCAGGGTTTCGGACACCGACAACGGGTAGCCATCGCCGAGCAGTCGTTCGTCCAGTTCATGCTCGAGTCCGTCGACGACGCGGGTCAGTCCGGCCAGATCGAGGCAATCGCGCATCTGACTGCGGGTCACTCCTGGCCGAGCCAGCGCAAGGTACTCCGCGATTGTGGTGTTGGGTATCGTCGCCGAATCGATCAGTTGCACGCGCTGGCGCAGATACTCACGTGGCAAATCGGTCACGGGCTCCGCACCGAGCAGCACTCGACCACCCTTGGCCTCGCGCATGTCGAGCAATTGATCGATGCAGGCCTTGACCAGCGCGCTGCCAGAAGTCGCAAGCAAGGCCACCGAGCCGGCGCGGATGGAGAAATCGAGCAGATAATCCTGGCCGTATTCCTGGGCCTTGGTACCCCGGAAGCACACAGAACCCGGTAGATCTGCCGGCGGCGCCGCTCGGTGGTCTACCTCGACCGGAATGCGATAGAGGTAGCCGAGCTTCTGCAGTGCGGCCATCAGTTCGTAGTACAGGCGCAGCAGATAGCCGACACGCATCACCCCGGCAAACACGGCCGAGAGGATCAGCTCGGCGGCGATGAGCTGCCCGAGGCTGAGTTCCCCGGTCACCACCAGCGCACCGCCCACACCGAGCAGGGTGGCGCTGCCGATGGCGAAGAGCAGCAGAAAACCGACCGCCTGGGCGAAGGTGTAGTGGAAATGTTCACGATGGGTGGTCACGTAGGTATCGATACACTCACGTGATCGCGCGATGGCGTAATCGCGGTGCGGCTTGGCCTTGAAGAAGAGGTCCTGCTGGGAGAGCAATTCGATCCAGGCGGCCACGCGGTACTTCTCGGTGGAGTTGGCGATGGCCGTGCGCATGGCGGCATCGTGGAACAGACGCCAGACCAGCAACGCGATGGTGACGTAAACCAGAGAAAACACCAGGAAATACGGGTGATAGAGCGACACGACGGCAAAACCCACAATCATCTGGAAGATTAGCGCCAGGCCGCTGGTGATGAGCGGTGGAACGTTTTTCTTCACCGTCATGATGTCGAAATAGCGGTTGAAGAGGTCGTCCCGGTTGACCGACTCCAGGTAGCCATGCTTGGCATGCAGGACCCGCAGCGCGATCTCACTGGCTACGCGGAAATAGAACTGGCGCTCGAACAGGTCCACCACGTAGAGCTGTAGGGCGTTCAGCAGCACGTAGAACAGCAGCATCCCGAGCAGGAACAACGCGAGGATGGTGACCGGCAGCAGCACCCCGGTGTGCGCCACGGTGTCCACCAGGATCTGCACCGAGAAGGGCACCGCCAGGGTGAGAACGGAGACCGCAAGCCCGTATAGCAAGGCCAAGCCGAAGAGGCGCGTGTCGGGCAGCAGGATTAGTCGGACGAGATATGCGTTGGAAGGCGAAGCCATGTCGATCTCTGAAACTCGGTTCCCTCGGCTGCGAAGCGGTCGGCGATCTGGCCGGCGCGTCGGTCAGGGACGGCCTGCTGGCGAACCCGGCGGTCAGGGGCCAACCGACCGGACTTCGTATGGCATCGGGCACCGGGTCTGAAGACCCGAGCGCCGGCCAGTCATCCGCCCAATCTACCCCGGACGGCCCCGGCTGACCACGGAAGGGTCTGCCAGGTTCACTATGAGGACGGAACCGTCCACATCCACGACCGTCACCTGCGACCCAGCCGGCAGGTCCTGACCTCGCACCTTCCAGGTGGTGTCGTCCACCCGCACCCGACCGTGGCCGTTGACGATGGGCTCGTTGAGGGTGAGCACACGTCCGACGTATTGGCGATTGCGCTGATTGAGGAAGGGCTCGTCAGAAGGGCCACTGCTCTGCCGTAGCCAATGGCGGCCGAGGAAGGTGACCACCAGCGCCAGGGCGCTGAAGAGGATCGCCTGCCAGCGCCAGTCCAGGCCGGGCATGAGGAAAATGAGGCCGGCCATTGCCAGCGCCGAGAGCGCCAGCCAGATGAAAAGTGCCCCGGGCGCGAGCACCTCGAGCCCAAGAAGAACCGCCGCCAGGCTGAGCCATTCCCAGAAACCCATCTAATCCCCCCTCTTGCGGATATCTCAGTGCGAGTGAGGAGACCGGCTGCGCGTTCCGAGCACGGCGATTTCTGCACTCGCTCTCGCCCCGACCCGTCGCTGAATCACCGCCACTGATGCTACTGGCGTGGTTCGCTCCGTCGCTCCGGGAAGGCATCGCGGGCGATCTCGGCTATACCGGCGAGGCTACCGATGAGCTGGCTTGCCTCGATGGGCAGTATGAGTGTCTTCTGATTGGGCGAAGTCGCGAAGGCCTGCAGGGCCTCGGTGTACTTCTGCGCCACGAAGTAGTTGAGGGCCTGAGTGTTGCCGCCAGTGATCGCGACCGAGACCACCTGCGTCGCCTTCGCCTCGGCCTCGGCGATGCGCTCGCGCGCCTCGGCGTCCCGGAAGGCAGCCTCCTTGCGCCCCTCAGCCTGCAGGATGGCCGCCTGCTTCTCGCCCTCGGCGCGGAGCACGTCGGCCTGACGCTGGCCCTCGGCCTCGAGCACGGCCGCACGCTTGTCGCGCTCTGCCTTCATCTGCCGCTGCATCGATTGCACCAGTTCCGGCGGCGGCGCGATGTCCTTGATCTCGATGCGCGTGACTTTCACGCCCCAGGGGGTGGTGGCATCGTCCACAGTGTGCAGCAGCTGCGAGTTGATGCGATCACGATGCGAGAGGAGATCGTCGAGGTCCATCGAACCCATCACCGTGCGCAGATTGGTCATGGTGAGGTTGAGGATGGCGTTGTAGAGGTCATTGACCTCATAGGCTGCGCGGGCAGCATCCAGTACCTGGAAGAACACTACCCCATCGACTGTGACCATCGCGTTGTCGCGTGTGATGACCTCCTGCGAGGGCACATCCATCACCTGCTCCATCATGTTGAGGCGGGCACCGATGGCATCGATGAAGGGCAGGATGATGTGCAACCCGGGCCGCAGGGTAGAGATGTACCGACCGAAGCGCTCGACGGTGAACTCCCAGCCCTGGTTTACGCGGATGACACCGCGCCAGAGCACGATGACGATGGCGGCGACGATGACGATCGCAAAAATATCCACGTGGCAGCCTCCATGGCCGGTTGGGATAGTGCCGCTCGAGAGAGCGGCCGGACATCAGCATACGGGGGTGAGTGTACTTGATGCCTCGGGTGGCTGGCGCGCCACGTGATTGGCCGAGTGGGGCGGCCTCGGGCCAACGCGTCGAACTGCGGTATTGCCTTCAGACTGCGCCGGCCGCCGGGACGTCCTCGCGCTAGCTGCGGCCTGAGAGCGTCGGATCCGCATCCTGAGTTCGATCTTCCTCGGTAACCTCATCCGCCCCGGGGGCCTCTGCGGGCGTTTCGGTCACCGCGGCCTCACCCTCCTGGATGAGTGCGTCCGTGGCCCGGTTCAGCACCACAATGCTGATGCGGCGATTGATGGGGGCATCCGGGTCCTGCGGGTCGAAGAGCACTGAAGACGCGAGTCCGACTACACGACTCACCTTTCCTTCCTCCACACCCGCCTCGATGAGCAGGCGCCGGGCGGCATTCGCCCGATCGGCCGAGAGCTCCCAGTTGCCATAGCCATCGGTGCGGCCGGCGAAGGGGCGCTGGTCGGTATGGCCAGAGATGCTGATCCGGTTCGGGACGGTGTTCACGACACTCGCGACCTTGCTCAGCAGATCCTCCGCGAAGGGCTCGAGCCGGGCCGAGCCAGAATCAAACATCGCGCGCTGATCCTCGTCCACGATCTGGATGCGCAGACCCTCATTGGTGATGTCGATGAGAAGCTGATCGAGGAAGGGGGCGAGCTTCTTGTCCTGCGACACGGCCTCGATGATCTCCTCGCGCAGTTCCGCGAGCCGCGCTGCCTCGGCAGCGAGATCGGCAGCGGTCTCCTCTTCGTATTCCAGTGCTGCGCCTGGATTGGCTTCGTAGTACCCCGGATCTTCTGGATAACCTTCTTCCAGCGAGTCGCTCTCGCCCGTGGGGATGTTCATTCCGCCACCCATGTCGATGACGGAATTGCTGGCACCAGCCCCATCCTTGTGTCCCATGGGGTCCTGGAAGTAGCCGCTGATGGCCTGCTTCTGCTCCTTGGTAGTTGACCCCATGAGCCACATCAGCATGAAGAAGGCCATCATCGCGACCGCGAAGTCGGCAAAGGCGACCTTCCATGCGCCACCGTGGTGGCCATGTCCGCCCTTCTTGATCTTCTTGATGATGATCGGCTGGATGTCGTTCGCCATGTGCGCCGCCGTCTTTTCCTGTCCGCCTGGCTGCTGCGGTTACTTCTTCTTGACGTGCTCTTCCAGCTCGCGGAAGCCAGGCCGCTCGGCACCGAAGATGGCCTTGCGGCCAAACTCGATCGCAACCTGTGGGGCATAGCCCTGCAACGAGGCCACGAGCGTGGTCTTCAACACCTTGAAAAACTGGCCCTCGTCGCGGGCGATGTGCTCGCAGAGCGTGGACATCGGTGCAACGAAACCGTAGGCGAGCAGGATGCCGAGGAAGGTCCCGACCAGGGCAGCGGCCACGTGGTGTCCGATCTCCTCAGGGGGGCCGCCGAGCGATCCCATGGTGATCACGATACCGAGCACGGCGGCGACGATCCCGAAACCGGGCAGGCCGTCGGCCACACGCTGCAAGGCCGCGGCCGGTTGATGGCCTTCCTCGTGATGGGTCTCGAGCTCGATATCCATCAGGTTCTCGAGTTCGATGGCGTTCATGTTGCCGCTCACCATCAAGCGCAGGTAATCCGTGATGAAGTCGGTGGCGTGATGGTCGTGAGCGACCTTCGGGTATTTCTGGAAGATCGCGGAGTTGTGTGGATCCTCGACATCGGTCTCCAGGGCCATCATGCCCTCCTTGCGCGCCTTGGCGAGCAGGTCGTAGAGCAGCCCGAGCGCGTCGAGGTAGTAGGCCTTGCTGTACTTCGAGCCCTTGAGCATGCCGGTAACGGCTGCGAGCGTCTGCTTGCTCACCTTGCCCGGGTTGGCGCAGATGAACGCCCCGAGGGCCGCACCGCCGATGGTGAGCAGCTCGTAGGGCTGCCAGAGGGCCATCAGTTGGCCGTGGGAGAGCACGTAGCCGGCGGCCACGCAGCCGAGCACGACGATGATGCCGATAATGACGTTCATGATCCCTGCGTCCTGCACCTGAGTACGGAGGCCCGGTGGGCACGCAGTCACCGCGCCATCCGGGCTCACCGGGATATCGGTCAGGGACTCGGCACGCTTGAACGCAAAGCCCCCCGCCCTGGGTGCCTTGCCGGGCGTAACGGACCTAAGGCCGGCTCTTGCGCTGGATCAGGATCCGCTGGCTGACGGGGGCTTGACGTTGTTGGAGAGCGCTCCTATGCTGCGTCGCACCATCGCATTCGGACCCCCGGGCCGAGCGAGGGCCGGCATCCCAGTTGTGAGTCGGCAGTGGCGCCCACCGGGGAAGATTCGCCCAGTGACTCCTCCTACCGAAACCACATGAGGTGATTGCCATGACCGACCTGACCAAGGGTTACACCGACCTGCTGAACAACTACACGGCCGCTTTCGAGCAGGCCGTCAAGGTGCAGAAGGTGCTTTCGAGCAGCTTCGACAAGACCCTCGCCCTGCAGTTGAGCCTCGT